>JASJDF010000093.1 GCA_030065715.1 Xenococcaceae cyanobacterium MO_188.B19
ACCCAACGAGTAGTACCAAAAGCTTTTGCCAATGATACTTTCTGTTGTTCGGTTGGGTAAATTCGTACTTTGACTACTCGAATCATTTATTGTTAACTTTATTTCATGATAATCATTATCTTAAAACAAAGTTGATAGAATTACAAGGTATCGCTACCACGATCTTTATTATTGGTTTGGCTTTTATCCTCTTGCTACTTGCGGTACGAGGATGAAAGCCAAACATTATCAACAAAAAATGAAGCAAGTTAATACTGAATAATTGTCTTATGGCTTACACTGCAAATTTAGGAAGTCATCAACAAATAATGATCGCAAATCAGGGAAAACAAACTTTGATTTCCTTATTATCAAGCACCCCAGGACAGCAACAAAGTCAAAGTAGTAGTTTCACTACAGGAAATTGGAATAAACCACCTCATTTATATCAAACTGAATTAGGGTTCATTTTAGAGATCAATAGTGATAACAGACAGCATTTTATTTTGATTCAAGCTGATACTAACAGCATAAGTACAATTACAGCACCATTCCTCCAAAATGCCATCCTGGTAAATTTACAATCTATCCCTGATAGCAATCAAAATAGGCTAGAGTTTGAGCCAATGCAACCTATGCAACCAATGAAAATGGGTAATATGTCTATGTCTATGAATCCCATGTCAATGAAAATGGGTAATATGTCTATGTCTATGGATGAAACTAAAACCCCTCAACCCACCAAACGTTTTTGTACTCAATGCGGACAAGAAGCCAAAATAGGCGATCGCTTTTGTGGTAGTTGTGGCAATAAGTTGGATAATTAGTGGTTAATAGTTATTCCTTACTCCTTCCTCGTTCCTTAAAAATGACCTATTGCCTCGGTATTATTAATCAATTTGGTATTGTAATGGCTGCCGACTCCCGTACTAATGCAGGAGTTGATCATATTTCTACCTACAAAAAACTATTTGACTTATCTTTACCAGGAGAAAGAGCAATTATTATTTGCACTTCTGGCAATCTCTCCATTTCTCAAGGAGTGCTAACTCGGCTCAATCGAGATATTCAAAACCAAGAAGCGAAAAATTTGCATACTTTGGGCAATATGTACGATATAGCTCAGTATATTGGCAGAAAAAGTCGAGAAATCCAGGAATTAGACCGCCCTTGGCTAGAAAAAGACAATATTGATTTTAGCTGCAATTTTTTACTGGGAGGTCAAATTAAAGGAGAAATACCTCAACTATATTTAATTTATCCCCAAGGCAACTTTATTCAAGCGACTCAAGAAACACCTTTCTTACAGATTGGGGAAACTAAATATGGCAAGCCAATATTAGATCGCACTATAACCTATACAACCCCACTAGAAGCTGTTGCTAAATGTGCTTTACTATCCCTTGATTCAACCATGAAATCTAATATTTCTGTGGGACCTCCAATTAATTTGGTAATGTATAAAACCGATAGCTTTGAAGTGCGCGACAAGCTGGAATTACGTTTAGGCGCGCCTTACATTGCTAAAATTCGTAAGTTATGGGAGAACTCAGTACGTCAAGCTTTTGAAGCCATGCCTGATATCGAATGGAAACAGGAATTAGCTGAATTAGAAGGAGATATCTTGATTGACTAAATTAAGGAACAAGGAAGTTTTATATATTAGTCGCTAGTTATATATGTGGTATATCGTTGATTTGCTTTTTGCAGTAGAAAAACCTAACGAACAAAATAAATATGTTTGTGAAACTTGTAATGTACTTTTTGAAGCAAAATCTGCTTTAGAAGCTTATAGCAAAGGAATTATCTAGGCGAAAAAACAGAGCAATGAAGGCAAATTGAATTTTGTTGGAATTGAATATTTAAGAGAAATTCTAGAAAAAAGACCTGATGATCGTGATGAGTTAGCAGGAATGTTTTTTGAAGAAGAAGAAAATATTTGGGAAAATAAACACAATATTATTCCAGATATATATGATATTCCAGGCATCAAATTAGAGAATAATCAGGATATTTCTATACAAAACTTATTAACTGAACACCAAATGAGAATGTTAAAGAAAATATTAGAAAAATAAATACTATTTGTCTTAATCGGTAATATATAACAATTTGGAAATGTAGTAAAAATCACATTAAAAGGTCACGTATCAAGTTAAATCTGAATTATCCTTATTTCCTCATCCCTTATCCATTCTTCCTTATCCATATGTCCTTTAACGAATACAATCCTGAAGACTTTTATGATGAATTATTTATAGCCAAAGGAGAAGCGCGATCGCATTCTATCTCTTTGATAGAACATATGACAAGTTTGGGAATCGAGAAACTAGCCCAGCAGCGTTCGACAGCGGAGATTGCGTTATTCAAACTGGGAGTAACTTTTAATGTTTATAGTGACACTCGCGGTGTGGAAAAAATCTTCCCTTTTGATATTATTCCGCGCATTATCGCCTCAGAAGAGTGGAAAAGTTTAGAAAAAGGTCTAAAACAAAGAATTCAAGCTCTTAACTTGTTTTTAGGTGATATTTACGGTGAGCAAAGAATAATTAAGGATGGCAAAATTCCTGCGGAAATAATTTATAGTGCATCGGGATTTCTTAAACCTTGTTTAGAAAGCAAACCTCCTGCCCAAATTTGGTGTCATATTACAGGGACAGATTTAGTCAGAGATAAAGACGGAAAATGGTTTGTTTTAGAAGATAATTTGCGATCGCCTTCGGGAATTTCTTACGTGCTAGAAAATCGGCGAGTGATGAAAAGCACCTTTCCTGAAATATTCCAAAATATGGCAGTTGCACCAGTGGATGACTATCCCAGTCAGCTACTAGAAACCCTGTTAAATTTAGCACCTCCCCAATTACCCAATCCTACCGTAGTTGTTCTAACTCCTGGTATTTATAACTCTGCTTATTATGAACATTCTTTTTTAGCACAGCAAATGGGAGTAGAGCTAGTTGAAGGTAGAGATTTAGTAGTAGCAGATGGCTACTTACAAATGCGAACTACCAAAGGTTTACGGCGAGTTGATGTAGTGTATCGTCGCATAGATGATAACTTTCTCGATCCCCTAGCCTTTAATCCTGACTCTTTATTAGGTGTACCAGGATTAATGGAAGTATATCAACAAGGTAGAGTTGCTTTAGCCAATGCTCCTGGTACAGGGGTAGCAGATGATAAAGTGGTTTATGCTTATGTACCAGATATGATTCGGTACTATCTTGGAGAAGAACCAATCTTAGCTAATGTTCCCACTTATTTATGTTGGCGAGAAGCAGATCGAAAATATGTCTTAGATAATTTAGAAAATCTAGTAGTCAAGGCTGCTAACGAAGCGGGTGGTTATGGGATGCTAATTGGCATAAATTCCACCCCAGAGGAAAGAGCAGAATTCGCTCAAAAAATTATTGCCCAACCCCGTAACTATATCGCCCAACCAACCCTAAGTTTATCGCGAGTACCAACCTTAATCGATGGCAAAATTGAAGGAAGACACGTCGATTTGCGCCCTTACATTCTTCATCGTGGAAACGAAATTTATGTCCATCCAGGAGGATTAACTCGTGTTGCACTCAAAAAAGGTTCTCTTGTAGTCAATTCTTCTCAAGGAGGAGGAAGTAAAGATACTTGGGTATTGAATTAAGGGAAGAAGCAGTTAATAAATAGATCTCTTGCAAAAATGAATTTTTAATCAATTTCTTCCTTGTCTTGTAAAACTAATTAACTAAGACTTACACAAGAAGTCTAATGTAGGGGCTGTTTGCAAACAATTCTTGTCAAAGTTTTTTTTCTAAAACCAAAATTTTATCTGTTTTGAAAGGCAACCAATTTTTTAATAAATACTGTTTGCTTACATCATATCCTTCAATTGGGCTGAAGGAAATTACATAATTATCTTGTTCCACCCACCACCAAACTTCTTTTCTTTTTCTTTTTTGATAAATATTTTGTTCGGGATTATATAAGTACCATCCATTAAATTCAAATCCACCATCTATATAGTTTGGTGCAATTTCTTTTTCTTGCATAACCTGATTTATTGCTTGCCATCGAATACGATTCCAAGATAAGTAATCGTGTGTAGAAGCAATAGTAAATCCACCAATAATTAAAATCGCTATTAGACTAAGATAAAAAGTTTTATTCTCTATTTTGAATTGGTTTATATCTCCTAGAAAACATAATATGATACTCATTAATAGTGGTAAAAATAATAATAAATAACGATCAAAGAAAAAGCTAAGTCCCAATGGTAGAAAGTAAATAAAGGCAGTAGAAGTATTAACCATTGCTTGCGATCGCGTAAGCCAAGTAAATTCTAGATCGAAAAAGAATTGGTAAGCAGATAAGGCAATAAATAATATTAATAAAGCTGCTCCAATAATTGATAATATAGTTACTAAAATCCAAAAAAATTCCCAAGAATTTGGTAACGCTTCTTTTGCTGACGATAGTAAAGTATCTCGCAGAGTCAAAGGACCTAAACCCCATTTATTAATAACATTGCCATTAATGGGCATCTGTTTGTCGATTGATAACAGCCATAGTCCGATAATTGTAAATAAAAAAATCGATGAACTTAAAAATATTTTTTTATTTATGCGAGACTTAATTTGTTTAAATTTAAAATCAAAAACTACAACTAATAAAGGAAATAAAAAAAATCCCAAGTATAAAGAGGCACACAAAGCAAAATAGATAAAATGTCCAACTATTTCTGTATGAACAGAGGTTAATTGGGAAACAAACTGCTCTTCTTTTGCTCCATAATGACCAAAATCTTTGGGCCAAAAAATATCTGAAAAAATAGATTGTATTGCTAGAGGAATAAAAATAAATAATAAAGTCGCTTTTATCCAAGATTGAATCTGTGCTTTATATTTAAAAATATATGTTACAGCACATCCACATAATAATGCTCCAGTAACTTGTCTAATTAATAAAGCTATTAAGCCAAAGACTAAAGATAAAATTATAATTTTTAGAGAATCTTTTTTGAGACCAACACAAAATAAATATAATGATAAAACTGATACTGTATAATGAGGGACATCAGTCATAAAAGTATTAGAAAGACCAAAATATATTGGGTTAAATATTATTAAAAAAGCTCCTAAAATTGCTAGTCTACGATTTAAACTAATTTCCTTTAATAGCAAATACGTGGCAATGACCCCCAATAAGCCCATAGTTAAAGTCGAAAATCTTAGTGCAGTAAAAGAAAATCCGAAAGGCAAACAAAATAAAACCCCAAAAAAAACTTGAGGTAATAAATTAGCAACTGCCCAACCTGGTAATTGAAACTTCCCTGTATCCAAAAAATATTTAACAGATTGTGCATAAGCCCAATCATCATTTAAAGGAAAGTCTCCTAATGGATTGACTAAAATAATCATAGTCAGCCAAAACAAGGCAATTATGATAATAATAATTGAGTCTATTCGATCTGATTTTTGAATAGACTTTAAAAAATGTATGTTGTGCTTCATAAATAGAGTATGTTTTACAGAAATATTAAATATACGACTGGCTTGTTTCTTAATCAGAACTAACGGTTACTAAGTTTTCTGAAAAATATATAAAAGTTCCTAACCCAAAAGACAATCCACCATAAAAATAATAAAGCCAGTGCAAAGGAATTACTTTAATAGTAAATATAATCCCTCGTTTCTCATAAAAAAACCGATATACATCCCAATTAAGATACAACAAAAATACTACTAATAACACAGCAGCAATCACTGTAGCTAAATTTAAAATGCTTCCTAAGAGGCAAAAAATCAAACTATAAACAGCAATAATACTAATACGACTGCTGGTTTGTAAATTGAGATCGTTGACAATTTTAGTTTTATTTTCCAGTAAAAGTTTTGTCCAAGGAATACCACGATCAAAAATATCAGTTTTGATTAATCCGAGTAATTTCCAAGCTTTATGATGCTTTACTTGCAAATCTTTGGCTAAATATATATTAGCTCCAGCTTGTTTCAAGCGATATCCTAATTCTATATCTTCAATACTGGGACGAGGGTATTTTTTTAGGTCGAAACCACCCACCTCTAAAAATAATGTACGCTTAACTACACCAAAACCAGCCCAAAAAGTAGAAGCATCTTCATTTCCTTGTTGATGAACATAATGGTGCATTAAATTTTTATACTGAGCTACAAAATTAACTGCTTTTGGAGCATCATCATAAGAACCAAACAAAACATCTATTTTGGGTTTGGACTGGAGTTTTTGCCCTAAGAGCGCGATCGCATTTTGACATACTTCACAATCCGCATCAAGAAAACAAAGGTAATCTCCTTTTGCCACCTCTGCACCTAAATTTCTGGCTGCGCCTGGACCTTCTCTTCCACCAGTTTGTAAGACTTTAGCTCCAAATTTACGAGCAATTGCTGCGGACTCATCAGTAGAGCCATCATCTACTACAATTAATTCCCAGTCAGTAAATGTTGATTGTTCTAAGGCAAGTAGGGAGCAAACAAATGGATAGCCACCATTATACACAGGAGTAATAATTGAAATCAAGGGAGATTGATTCATAATTAGTTATTTAATTTAAGTTTTTTAATTTTTACTTTAGGATGAGGTTAAGGAAAGTTTTTTTGCGCTATTTTGATAAGTAATAAGTATTTGATATCTAATTTTTAGTTAAATAAAAACAAATGCTACAATAGCACAATTTAATTACTTTAGATAAAAAAACTATTTTCTTGATTCATAGATGCCCTATTTATTAACCTTTTTACTATTTCTTATCGAGATTTTTTTATTTTGTTGTGGCGGTTTGATTTTTGCTTATAGTTCTGACCGCAAAATCTCTGAATCTTTATCTGTAGGTATTTTTCTAACTTTAATTTTAATTTCTTTAGTTTTTCAGGTGGGATTTTTACTAGAATTTCCTACTGGCTCAATTTTACTAGAAATAATTTTATCTGTACTAAATATTAAATACATTATTCTTCATCGTTCGATTTTAAAACAAGCTATACGATCAATTGTTCAATTTATTATTCATCACAAAATAATAGCTGGAATTATTATTAGCTCTTGGATATATTTATTTTTATTAGTTGCCATAATTCCTCCTAGTAATTGGGATAGTATGGCATATAACTTAAGCCGAGTTTATCTATTCCAACAAGAAAATTCTTTGTTTCTAGAAAATGTTACTACTATACGTCAAAATATGTTTGTTGTTGGTGCAGATATTCTTAATCATGGTTTTTTACGCTTAAATCAAGATTATGGAGTAGGAATTTTTAGTTGGTTGGCATATATTAGTGTGGGACTTGGTACCTATGGACTATCTAGAAGTTTTGCTTCTTCTCAAGTTAGCCTCGCAACAACTTTAATCATAATTAGTCTTCCTGAATTTTGTTTTCAAGCAACATCAACTAAAAATGATATTTTTACAGCAGCTTCAGCATTTTTTTGTTTTATTATTAGTAATCGTATTTTAGCTAGACCCAATGCCAAAAATATAGGAATGCTATTACTAGGTTTAGCTTACGGTTTTTCGGCTAAGACCACATTTTTAGCTTTCTTAGTTCCGTTTATCTTATGTTTTAGTGCAGTTTTAATATTTAAAGTTGGTATCAAAAAACTCTATAGAATTGTGATTGAAAATTGGCTATATTTATTAATTTTAATTGCTCCAATTATCGTGATTTCTCAGAGTTGGCTATTTTGGCACAATGCAACTATAGCTAATGATTTAACAGGAGGCAAAACTATTAAAATTGTTCGTGACGGTAGTAGCCTAGGGCTATTAGCCAATTTAGTTAGATATTCTTTTCAATCTATTCATTTATTCCCTTTAGATTATATTGCCAAAGGCAGATTAGGCATCGACTTAGGAGAAATACTATCTAATATTTACGAGCAAATTTTTCACCCCATCTTTAATAATGTTGCTATGGGATATCGTATTAGCGGTCCTTATTCTTTTAAAATTAAAGTACTTCCTCACGAAGATTTCTCCTGGTATGGCTTTTATGCTTTAGCGGTTATTGTACCAGCAATTTGCTGGAGCTTGTTTAAAGGTAACTACTGGTTCAAAGTTCAAAGTTTATCCTTGCTGGGATTCATAACTATTTTTAGCCATAAGTTAGTTTGGACTCCTTGGAATAATCGTTACGTTACTCTATTTTTCGCTGCATCTGGTGCTTGTGTGGCTTTTTTCTTACAACAAATTCCCAGAAAAATTCAGTCAAAAATTTTAAATGGAATTAAAATAACCACTTTGATCATCTTAATATCTGCTTGTGTCTTAAATGTCTCTAAGCCTTTGGGAGGTTTATCAATAACTGAATTTTTCAAACCTAATATCTGGAGCAAAACTAGTTGGGGCAGCGATCGCTTGTATTATGCCAATAAATATCATGGAGATGAACGTATAGAAGAATTCCGTAATTTAGTACCAGATGGTTCTAAAGTCGCACTAATAGCTGGAAGAAAAAGCTGGATTTATCATTTGTATTTAGTCAGCCCTCAAGTAGAAATTGTGCCTGTTTCCTTCGCTAAATTTAAAAGTAATCCTCAAGTTTATGATTATCTTTTTCTTTTTGATACTGAAACTGAGTACGATCTTACTCACCTAGAAACTAGTAAAAACATAACAGTTTGGTCAAGCCCATCTGATTCTTCTAGACCAAGTAAATTAATTAGATTACGTTAATTAATTATTATTAGATTACTGATTTAGCGATTTGGCTGGAAAATAATACATAAGTTTTACCTAGGTAACAGTCTTATATGAAAATTCGATGAAGTTGATCGAATTCGGCTTTTTTTTATTTTTGTAACAGCCTATAATTTTAATTATTATTTACTATAAGTAAAATTACGTAAGTGAAATTACGTGCTCATAGATGTTTATTTTATGAGTATCATCTTGCATCCTTTTGGGTTCATGATACTAGATAAGTGATTATGCTTGAAGTAGTATTGACGGATTCGCAAAGTTTTACCTGGAGTAATTTAGTACATAGTCACACGCAAATTAAATTAAGAGCTTAAAAATATGCTGTTCGTCAGATTTGCTTGGGACAATATCTAGCCAAATTGCGATCGCTATGTGCCTCGGTTTCACCGAGACCGTCTTTTTGAGGAACTTAACAAAATAGAAATTTTATGAGGCAAATTAATGGAAAGTAAGAGCTTAACGGTGATTATTGGCGCAGGACCAGCAGGTTTGACCACAGCCTATGAACTAAATAAGAAGGGTCAGAAATCCATTATATTTGAAAAAGCAGATCGAGTTGGGGGTATATCTCGAACCGAAACCTACAAAGGCTATAGATTCGATATTGGTGGACACCGTTTCTTTACAAAAGTTGGCGAAGTAGAACAACTTTGGCAAGAAGTTATGGGGAAAGAGTTCATCAAGGTTCCTCGTATGTCGAGAATTTATTATAAAAATAGATTTTTTAGCTATCCACTAGAGCCATATAATGCCCTATCCAATTTGGGAATAATTAATAGTGTCTTGATTATGTGGAGTTATTTTAAAGCCAAAGTTAAGCCCAATCCTGTTGAAGAAAACTTTGAACAGTGGGTTTCCAATCGCTTTGGCAAACGTTTATACGAAACTTTTTTTAAAACTTATACAGAAAAAGTCTGGGGCATACCCTGTACCGAAATTAGAGCCGATTGGGCAGCACAACGCATCAAAGGACTGTCTTTAAAAAAAGCCATAGTCAATGCACTGTTTGGTAGCAATAATACTAAAACTTTAATCAAAGAATTTAACTATCCCGAACTCGGTCCAGGACAAATGTGGGAGCGTTTTCAATCCATACTCAATAGCGAAGGTTCTCCCGTACATCTAAATACACCAGTAATTGAAATTAATCGCCAAGGTTATCGAGTTGAAAATGTCATCATTGCCCAAGACGGAAAACTCAAAAAAATAGCAGGCGATAACTTTGTTTCGAGTATGCCTGTGTCTTTGCTTCTGAAGAGAATGAATCCAGCACCACCAGCAGAAGTCTTAGCAGCAGCTAATGCTCTCAAATATCGTGACTTTTTAATCGTAGCTTTAGTAGTAGATCAATCGGAACTATTCCCCGATAATTGGATTTATATCCATAGTCCAGAATTTAAGGTTGGAAGAATTCAAAACTTTAAAAACTGGAGTAAGGCTATGGTTCCAGACCAGAGTAAAACCTGTTTGGGCATGGAATACTTTTGCAATGAGAGTGATGCTCTCTGGAGAATGTCAGATTCAGACTTAGTGGAGCTTGCAAGTCGCGAAATTAAAGCTTTAGGACTGGTAAATCCTAAAGTAAATATTGAAGACGGTACGGTAATTCGTCAATATAAAGCCTATCCTGTCTATGATGATACCTATCGCCGTAGCGTTGAAACGATCAAAAAGTATATTCAAAAATTTGAAAACTTACAAACAGTGGGTCGTAACGGTATGCATCGCTACAACAATAGTGACCATTCTATGTTGACTGGATTACTTGCAGCCAAGAATATTTTGGGAGAGAAACACGATTTATGGAATGTTAATGTTGAGCGTTCTTACCATGAAGAATTTACTAATAGCAAAAATGCCTACGTTAATCTGAGTAACCGAGACAAAAAAGAACCTTATGTTGTTTCCCAATAAAACAGTAAGCTAATAAGGCAGCGTGTAGACAATAATGCTTAGATACTTATGATCACTGATATTCTTGAAATAGGGGAGCAAACAAAGCTTAAAGGGCAAGTAGTTGTAGTAGGTTCAGGTATTGCAGGTGCAGAGATAGCAACCCATTTAGCACGTCATGGTCAGGATGTTATCCTGATCGAAAGTGGACGCGAAAAGTTCGATTCGTCCATTCAAGGGTTAAATGATGTAATCTTTACTGGTAAAAGACACCGTGAATTAAATCCCAACTCATACTATCATCAGTACTTACCACCTGAGCTACGAGGAGTTAGTCGCGTTCGTCAGTTTGGTGGCACGAGTAATGTTTGGACGGGTAAATGGAAATATTTACAGTCCTCTGATTTTGAACCTAGGGAGTGGGTGCCTAATAGTGGTTGGCCTATCGATTTTACGGATGTTCTAGAACATTATCGCTCCGCAGCCCAAGATTATGGTTTTGGGGATTTAGAAGCAGAAGCTATGCGACCTGAAATTGTCAAATTCAGGGCAAAAATTGCCGAAAATGGCTTAAAAATGAGTAGTTTTTATTGGGAACAAACACCTACTCGTACAGCCATAAGGTTTGGGTCAGAAATGCGTCGCTCTGATAATATTAGGGTTATTTTGGGCATAACTGCTACTGAATTAAAACTCGATGATTCTTGTCAGCGTGTAACAGAAGTTGTTTGTCGCTCTCTAGAAGGTAAAGAACTTGTTGTTGAAGGACAGACAGTTATTTTAGCAACTGGAGCATTTGAAAGTGCACGTCTGTTATTAGCTTCGGATAGTCAACTTCCTAATGGTATAGGTAATCAGTACGATCTTGTGGGGCGTTTTTATACCGACCATCCCAAACATCATACGGGAACATTAAAACCAGATTCTTTAACTGAAGAATACGCCCATGAGTTACAGTATGCTCCCAAACCGCGTTTTTGTGTCTGTTTTGCCCTTGATGATGCAACTCAAGAGAAGTACAAGCTATTAGAACATGTTTTGTACTTGAAGCCGATTTATGAAAGAACCAGAGATCGATTGTGGCGAGTCCTAAGAGGTGGTTCTCCTGTGAGAGATAACAATGGTGTGATTGCTGCTTACAGAGTCAAGTTTGTCACCGAACAAGTCCCACAAAAAAGTAGTTGTCTCAAACTAGCAACAGAATTGGATGCACTCGGTCAAAGAAAGTTAGAAGTTGATTGGAACTTTACCGAGCAAGATCATTATTCGATAGCCAAAACCCTAGAACTGTTAACTCATAGGTTTGCTGAAGCAAAACTAGGAAGATTTCAATTTGGCGATAAGCCACCGAAGCTAGAAAATATGACAGATGCAGCACATCAAATGGGTACGACTCGGATGGGAAATAGTCTTCAAGAAGGTGTTGTAGATACGGACTGTAAAGTGTTTGGTACGGAAAATCTTTATGTCGCAAGTTCGGCAGTGTTTCCAACAGGGCCATCTTATTCACCTACCTTTACAATTTTGGCACTTGCACGCCGTTTAGGTCAGCATTTACTCCAAAAAACTTTAGTAAATCAATAGAGACTCGTTTCTAATCACAGTTGTATGAAAGATATATTGTTGAGCATTATAATTCCAACTTATAATCGTCCTCAGCTTTTATTGCGTGCTGTAAATAGTGCTTTAGCTCAAACCATAGAAGACTTTGAAGTTATTGTAGTAGATGACTGTTCTAAAGAACCCGTTGATTTACCCGAGCATCCTCGCTTGAGAATTATTCGTTTGTCTAAAAACCAAGGGGGTTCAGCAGCTAGGAATATTGGTATTAGAGAAGCCAAAGGTAAATTAGTTACTTTTTTGGATGATGATGATGAATTAGTGCCTGATATGGCAGAAAGATCGGTGAAAGCTTTAAAAACAAGTGCTTTGCCCCAACCTGTTGGAGTAATATCCGCAATTGAAGTAGTAGGTGGAGATGGTAATAAGATTTATACTCGTATTCCTCCAACCTTACCTCGTGGTTCTTATTATGGTTTGGAAGATATCGATTCTTCTCAATCTTATTTGTGCAAGCAAACCCTAGTTGTTGAGAAAGAGGTTTTACTTTTAATTGGAGGCTTTGACGAGTCGCTTCCCTCCAGAATTCATACAGATTTGTTTTTGAGATTAAATTTGGTATGTTCTATTTTAGGAATTCCTCAAATAGGTTATCGATTACATAAACACAATGAATTTCAGATTTCTTCCGATCCTAATCGCAGACAAGTTGGCTTTAATATGTTGGTAGCCAAACATCAAACAGCTTTTTCAACCCATCCTAAAATGTTTGCTGACTTAATCTATAACCAAGCAATTACATCTTATAAAATGCAACAATTTGAAGCAGCACTTAAAAACTTGAATTGGGCAATGAAAGTATCTTTTAGACATGCTTCTGGTCGTATATTTTATACTTTACTAAATTTAATTAAAGATAATCCCATTTAAATTTATCGATTCTGGCGTTTAGTAAAATTTTATGACTCTGAAACAAAAAGCATTTAAAGGTTTACTTTGGTCAACTATTCAAAATTCTGGTAGCCAAGTTTTTTCATTAATTATTTTTTTAGTATTAGCTAGATTACTAACTCCAGAAACTTTTGGCTTAATTGCCTTGGCTAATGTTTTTTTAGCTTTTATGCAAATTTTTCGTCAACAAGGATTTTCTAAAGCTTTAGTTCAGCGCGAAAATTTAGAACCAGAACATTTAGATGCTGCTTTTTGGAGTCAGCTAATATTCGGTATTTTACTGACGGGGATTACTTTTTTTAGTGCTAGTTTAGTTGCAAGTATATTCGATCAGCCCAAGCTAATACCAATTCTACAATGTCTATCTTCAATATTTATAATTAATTCTTTAAATCATGTTCACAATGCAATTTTACAGCGAGAATTTGCTTTTAAAACTCTAGCTATGCGATCGCTTTTTGCTACAGTCATAAGCGGTATGGTTGGAATTGGTATGGCTTTTGCTGGCTATGGTGTTTGGAGCTTGGTTGCTTCAAATATAACTGTAGAGTTAGTAGCTTTGATTGTTATTTGGAGTGCGGTAGATTGGCGACCAAAATTTAGTTTTTCAATAAAATATTTTCAAGACTTATTTAGTTTTGGAATGTATGTTTTAGCGTTTAAATTCATCAAGTTTTTTGATAAAAGAATTGATAATTTGCTAATTGGTTATTTCTTGGGTGAAGTTGCCCTCGGTTATTATGCGATCGCATATCGGATTTTAGAAGTAATGACTCAACTATTAGT
>JASJDF010000094.1 GCA_030065715.1 Xenococcaceae cyanobacterium MO_188.B19
AATAAAAAAATATTTTTATTACTCTAGTCTCAATTTTAATTAACTAAAAGCTAGATAATAAATTGATTGAAAAATTAAAACTCCTGACTATTCAAAATAGTCAAACTTCAAAAACCTGTCCTTGAGACCTTATACCCTGCCTCAAATAGAGTTGGTTAAAAGTGGGAATTTTTTTCACTTCCTGTTTTTGGGCTAATATTAACCAAAATGTAAAACCTATTAAACATATGCTTTAGATTTAAAATGCCCAAAATACATTTAAAATCTATATTAAATGTAATGATTTAAGAAAATTCAGTGAATCCAACTATTATCTCTGTTCCATCTCTTGTTATTAAGTAATTTCCTGCCATAAATTATTTATAGAATAGATAGGGCAACTACGATCCAGAAAAATACTGAATTTATTCATTTATAGGACTAAGTATTATCACGTACAAAGCTTGTAATAGATATGCTATTTTTTTGTCAAAAGTTTATTGATTTTTTACCGTTTCTTGAACATGAATTACTATTAGCAGATCTATAATAATTGTATTACTGATAAAACGATATATAGTAATAAGGAATAGTATATACCAATTTATTTTCCTTTCACTACTTGGAAACTATTGAATAATAGTTAAGGTAAAATTATAAGTTACCTATTTAACAATTTGACTTTGTCAAGGCGTAAATTTTTGCGTCTCTATATAGAGTTTATTATCGGTTTTTTGTAAGAGGTTTGGGAGAGAATCTCGAGCAAATTCACTTAATCACACACTAACAAAGAGTAACTTAATTATTAAATATAGAATCATGGCAATCTTTAATAATAAAAGCAGCAAAGTCTTATGTTTTCTAGGAATCTACTTTATTCTTGATTGTTTGTTAGGGAGTGTTTTAATTAACACTCGTGCTGAACATGAATATTCACGTCATCAAAATAAAGCAGATAAGATTAGTTATCAGGGATTACCCCATAATCGAAAAGACGGAGGTAGTAGGGGAAATTGTATAGCTAGGGGACGAGATTTTGTAGCTTTAGTTCCTGACCGTGCAGTCAATAAAACTGCTTCTGCTTCACCTGAAATATTTTTTTATGTTCCTAAAACTCAAGAATCCAAAGATATTGAATTTTTATTGAGAAATGAAGAAGATGAGCTGATTTATAAAACACTAGTTAAAGCAACATCTAAGGGAGGAATTATGAGTGTGAAAGTTCCCGAATTAGTAAAAGAAAGTGCAAAAGAATCTTCTGATAATTTTCACTGGTATCTATCTCTGATTTGTGACAATAATAAGCGTTCTCAAGATATTGTATTAGAAGGATGGATTGAGTATGTAGAACTTAATAATTCTCTAAAAGACAAAATTAATCTGTCTAACTCAATCAAAAAAGCGAATTTATATCAACAAGAGGAAATTTGGTATGATGCACTTTTAGCACTAGCAGAACAAAAAAAATCAAATTCTAATCAGACTTCAATTCAGACAGAATGGTCACAAATGCTTGAATCTGTTGGTTTATCAGATTTAGCATCTAAACCTATAATTGAAGTAGAACTAGTAAAAGAATGATAGAAAATTAAACTATAGCAATAGTCTTTGATTCATAAGAATTTTGATGAGCTAGATGTCTTTTGTCCTAAAGGATACCGCTTTGCATATCATTAGTCCTTTTTCATCTATTTCTTATCATATTTAATTACTGATTGCTATATGTTTTTTTTTACAGTTAACAGTTAACAACATTGATATTGAGTGCTTCATATCATAACTGCTAACTGATAATTGCTCACTGTTCACTAATTTTATTGATTAGCTTGAATTTGTTGAAATAGTTGAGCGATTTCAGGGTTATAAATTCGCATATAATTCCAGTAGTTTTCAAACACCGATTCTACATAACCTTTAGTTTCTCTAAAAGGGATTTTCTCAACAAATTCATCGTAATCTGCTAGTCCATAGCGGGATACCCATTTTGCCACATTATTAGGACCCGCATTATAACTAGCTACTGCCAGCATCGAGTTATTGTTGTATCGATTGTGAGTAAAATCCAAATAATATGTGCCAATGTTGATATTATCTTCAGGATTAGTTAAAGAGTAGTTTGCTAATCCAATATTTTTAGCAGCACTTTTTCCCGTAGCTGGCATGACTTGCATCAATCCTAATGCTCCAGCCCAAGAGCGAATTTCTTTTTCAAAACGGGATTCTTGACGAATTAAGGATGTTACTAATAAAGGGTTTAAGTTACGGTATTTCGCCCATTTGAAAATACTAGCTTCGTAAGGAATAGGAAATAAGGATTGCCAGTATTGAGGAGTTTGTCTGAGAGCCTGCCATTGTTGTTTATCTTCAGAATCATTTCTTTGTTTAAGATGCCAAATTGTATTAATGCCTCTTAAGTGTTGTCCCTTATAAAGCTGCATCAAACCATAGGTAAATTCCTCATTTACTGTTAACTCTTTTTTGTTTGCCATTTCTGCTTGGAATTGTCCCCAAGCTTCTGCTTCTAAACTTAGTTGATAGAGTTCTTTAAATACTTGTGAACCTGCGGGGGGAATAAACTTGGTAGTAGAGATTACTTTGGGTTGAATGTAACGCACAGTATTGAAGTCTCCCACATTCCAATTTAAAGCAACCGCAGACCGCCAAGCATAATAAGAATGGGGAAAACGAGCTAGAGTGGCTTTAAAAGCGGTAATAGCATCTTCGTTGCGTCCTAGTTTTTCTGCCCATTTGCCAATCCAAAAACTGGCTTTAGGAGCTAGAGAGTGAGTAGGATTATTGATTGCTATGGGTTGCGCCCATTTCCAAGCTGCTACTAGGTTGTCTTTTTTAGCTTCTTTACTGGCAATACTCCAACGATATTCTGCTGCTGCATCGGAGTACTTGTATTGAGTAAGTAAGAGATCTCTGTTTTGTTGTGCTGCAACAGGGTTTTTAAGAGCTTCCAGAATTTTTATTTTTTGTAATAATGCTTCGTCTGCTTCTTGGGGAAAATTATTGATTACTCGATCTAGATAAGTTAAAGCCTGGGGTTTATCGACAATCAGGGCTAAACGTCTTAATCCTAGTCCTGTTTCTTGGGCATTGGGATATTGCTGGAGTAGTTGTAGGTAGAAATTTTTAGCAGTTTGTTTGGCTTTTCCTAAATGATGACCTCGACCTGCACGATAGAGGTTACGGGGGTTACGGGGGGCTTTAGCATAAGCTTTTCCCGCTTTACCATAGTCCCATTTTGTCCAATAGCTATCCGCGATCGCCTCCCAGTTCTCAGGAGTTAATATGGTATAGTATTCTGCTACAAGGCGATCTCGTAATTCAGTTACTCCTGGTTCATCAGGGGTATATTTAACCAAGAGATTCATTAACTGAGGTTGGTTAGGGTTTTGCTGTAATAATTCCCTAATAAGTTTATGGGTACGAGGGTGATGGGGAAAGTCTTTAATTGCTTGCTGTTGATAGATAGAATTATTTTTTCCTAGTATGTATAAGGCTTCTGCTAAGGCAGGAGAGTCTGGATATTTTACTATTAATTTTTTCCAGGTTTCTTGAGCTTTTCTATTGTCACCAGCTAATTGATAGGCTTGTCCTTTTTTAAAAAGAATATAGGGAGCAAGGAGAGGGTAAGTTTTTTCTAAGTTTTGTAATTCTTCAAGAGCCTGTCTTGCTTGATTTTGTTGAATCAGATTAGATGCTGAAACTAGAGTAGCTCGATTTTCTGCTGGAGAACGATGCACGGGAAAGGTGACACCAGAAGTAAAAAAAGTTTGCCCACCAGGAAACCATTTATTCGTGTTTTCAGGGGTTTGGGAGTTTTTTATATAGCTCCAAGAAGCGAACACGCAAGTCGAGATTAACCCTAAACCAATGGCTAGGGTGGTTTTACTATTTAATTTCTGCATCACAAATGACTTACTCTAATACTGGGGATAAGAGATGAGACTAATTATTATCTAATTTAACTTTATTTTTGATATTTTGTTTTAAGTTTAAGATTGAATAAAAATAATTAAGTAGCCGATAAAAGAAATCGACCATATACTGGCATATATATACGCTAGTTGTTTTTTGTTAGTATTTGTCAAGTTTGGATTTAAAACTACATGAATAACCAGTGCAATTGGAGTTAGCAAAAAAATTAGAGAATTAATAATTATCACGAAGTTATTGAACAATTACTTCACTCCAAGTACTCATAATAAAAATCGCTACTGCTAGAGCAGCTAATAAAGCCTCAATGAAGTTGCCCACAATTGAACCAATAAATACTCCAATACTGGCTTTGAGAGCCTGTTGGAATCTGGCATCAGGTTCTAAATTACTGCGATAGAGATATTCTCCGCAAAATGCTCCCAAAATTGCCCCAAACAAAAAACCTAATAGGGGTGCACCTACAAAAAAAGCAGGAATTAAACCGACAAAACCTAAGATCATTCCTGCGATTGCACCATATTGACTCCATTTACTAGCACCTGCTTGTTTTACCCCTAAATAGACTCCTAAATATTCAACTCCCGCACTCAAAATTAAGACAATAAAAATTAAGATTAAGGGTAAGTCAATACCAGCAAATTTTGTAGCAATGCTCCAAATTAAAATTGCCACGAGAATTATGCTACTACCTGGTAATCCTGGAATAATTGCACCAATAACCCCAATAATCATTAGAGCAATAACTATCCAGTATAAAGTGATAATATCCATACTTTGAGTTTTTTAGATATCTCTATTAATTTAAGAGAATTTGACAATTTCTTTGACTGATTACTTTAGTAAAGTGTAACAAACAAAATCCTAATTACCTAAAAAATATTAGCATTAAATTAAAAATATCGAAAATAATAACTCTTTTCTTTTTTCTTATTACTATCAAGAAAAGCTGCTATTTTTACATTGCAAGTTAATATAGCTTTTTTATTGATTACTGATTATTTTAAATCTCAGAAATAAATAGCGATCGCAACTGACAAATCAAGAAATTGCGATCGCTTTGTGCCTCAGCTTTGCCGAGATTGCTGTTGATTAAGTTACGGAATAATTCTATCTTTTTCCTAAATTCTTAGCCATATTACGAAATATATTCATGTCATTGGAACTAGGAGCCGACTTAGAAGAACTAGAAGCGGACTTGGGAATACTACTTGATTGAAATGAGGGACTAGAAATAGAACTTTGTTGAGTAGTTGGGGCAACAGTATTAGCAGAATTGTCCTCTAAAGAAGAGACATTTTTAACTGATTCTAAACCATTAGGATTCTTTAAAGTTTTAGGGAAAGTATGTCTTACTTGAATGGACTTTCTCATATAGTTGATATTGCCCATAGTCTGTGCTTCATCTGGATCGAGGAAAAAATCTTTGTTTGCCATAATTGAAACTTCTCCTAATATTGATATTTTTTACAAAAAATTTCAGAGACTCATTAAAAAAATGATTTGAAAAAAGACGTAGCCAAGACGCCTATTTTTATACTATCGAAAGTAGGACAAATAAATTAAAAATTTATTTAACTACTGCCAAAACCATTATGATTACTACATATTAAAATGTTAATTTTTATTAAGAAATTAACATTGCTTAAAAATTAGTAAATTTACGATAAGAAATAAATCTTCCCTACTTCTTCCCTAGTTTAGTCTAATGATAATTAAACAAATATAGATAACAGCAACAGCATAAGCTATGCGAATACTAGTAGTAGATGATGACGAAATTTTAGTAGATATCTTGACTCAGTCTCTCAGTAGTCAAAATCATGTAATAGATGTAGCAGAAGATGGAGAAATAGCTTGGCAATATATCGAAAGCCTAGAATATCAACTAATTTTGCTAGATATCGATTTACCTAGATTAGATGGGGTAAGTTTATGCGAAAAAATTAGAGCCGAAAATTATACAATTCCAATTTTGTTAATGACTGCTAAAGATGCTAGTCAAGATCGGATTCGAGGTTTAGATGCTGGTGCCGATGATTATTTAACAAAACCACTAGATTTAGGGGAGTTAAATGCCAGGATTCGGGCTTTATCGCGACGAGGAGAGGTAATTCCGACTAATATTTTAGCCGTTAATGGACTAACTTTAGATCCTATAAGCTGTCGAGTTAGTTATCATGAAAACCCGATTAAACTCACTGCTAAAGAATATAGTCTTCTAGAATTATTTTTACGTAATCCTTCACGAGTTTTTAGTAGATCCCAGATATTAGATAGTATTTGGACATTTGATGATCCCCCCCTAGAAGAAAGCGTTAAAGCTCACATCAAAGGATTGCGAAAAAAACTCAAAAAAGTTGGGATTATTGGCTGGATTGAAAATGTCTATGGTATTGGCTATCGTCTCAATACTCAGGTTACATTTTCCTCAACTAATAGTTCAGAAAAAAATCAGTCTGTTATCAATTCTGTTGAACAAGAATTTAACAAAAAAATGGAACAGATGTGGCTGCAATACCAGGACAAAATGATAGAAAGAATGGATATATTGCAAAGTGCCATAACAGAAATTCAAAATCAAGAATTAGCTGCTGATTTACAAAAACAAGCTGAAAAAGCAGCCCACAAATTGGCTGGGGTGTTGGGAATGTTTGCCAGGGAAACAGGAACAGCGATCGCAAGAGAAATTGAAAATCTACTAGGAAATAATCTTGTATTGGATTCTTCGCAACAGGAAATGTTTATCTCCTTAGTCAAAGATTTAGATAGTCTTTTGGCTCTTGATACAAGTACAGATGGTAATTCAGAAACGGAAACACCAAAGTTGCTTTTGATCTCAAAAGATACGGAGTTACCAAAATTAGGCAAATTACAACAATTAAGTTGGCAGACGATAGAAAGTATAGAAGAAGCTAAAACCTGGCTGCAAAATAATTCCCCTTACTTAGTAATGATAGATGCAGAGATAACCAGTCAACCAGATGAATATATCTCTCTAATTGTTGAATTAGCTTCTCGCACCCCTGCAATACCCACATTAGTTTTATCAGCGACTGATGAATTAAGCGAGCGCATTACCGTAGCTCGTGCTGGTGCTCAAGGCTTTTTGGTTAAACCCATCACCTCTGCCATAATTTGGCAAACAGTGAATCAATTATTACAACAAGAGCAATCTACATTGCCGAAAATTCTGATTGTAGATGACGATCCCATATTTCTTTCCGCCACAAAATCTATGTTAGAGCCTTGGGGCATTAAAGTTAATACCCTAGAAAATCCCCTAAACTTCTGGGAAACACTCAAAGCAACTAATCCCGACTTACTAATTTTAGATGTAGAGATGCCCGAAATTAACGGAATTGAACTGTGTCAAGCTCTCCGCAACGCTCCTCAATGGCAAGAATTACCGACTCTCTTTCTCACTGCACGTCAAGATAGTGCAACCATTCAGCAAATATTTGAAGTAGGAGGAGACGACTATATTCCTAAACCTGTAGTAGGTGCAGCCTTATTAGCTAGGATTAATAACCGTCTAGATCGCAGCCGTCTGATTAAAAAACTTGCTACCAAAAATACCTTAACAGGATTAACCAATCGCCCCCAAAGTAATCGAGAATTAGAATCTTTATTACAACAGGCAAAAATTCAAAATCAGCCTTTCAGCCTAGCTTTACTCAGAATGCCAGAATTAGCTGAGATTAATCTTAAATATGGTCATCAAATTGGCGATCGCATATTACACCAATGGGGTAAAATCATGCAAGCAGCTTTTCGTAATCAAGAAATAACCAGTTATTGGGGCAATGGAGATTTTATTATTGGTATTCCCAATTTAAGCAAAAGTGAAACTAAAGAACATTTAACAGAAGTATTAACTATTCTGAGAAAGCAAATCTTTACTGCGCCTGATAATACTCGCTTTCAAGTAAATTGCATCTGTTCGGTGGCGGAGTTTCCTGAAGATGGAATAACCCTACATTCTCTTTACCAATCTTGTTATCAGAATTAGAATCAATGCTCCATATTCGTCAAGCTCAACTACAAGATATAGAAACCCTGTTCGTGATTAGAACCAGTGTGCTTGAAAATCATCAATCTCGTGCTGAAATAGCTGAATTAGGCATTACTCCCAAGACTGTCGCTCAAATGGTACAAACAGATTGTCGTGCTTGGATTGCAAATATAGAGGATAAAGACATAGGGTTTTCCATTGCTAATGCTACGGAAAAAACTATTTTTGGTGTATTTGTGCTACCTGAATTTGAAGGTAATGGAGCAGGAAAGGCTTTGATGCACAAAGCAGAATCTTGGCTATTTTCCCATAATATTCCAGAAATATGGCTCTTAACTGGTAACGATCCTAACTTAAGAGCCTATGGTTTTTATCTCCACCTTGGCTGGATTCGCGTGGGAGTTCAACCTGATGGTGAAATGAAATTTATCAAACAACAAAAATTACCAAGCCTTTAGGGTTGAAGTAATGAGTAAATTAACCAATATTGCGATCACAACAGTAAGTAATTAGATATGAATAGTAATCAACAGAAAATTAGTAATTCTCAAGATTATTCAGTCAATCTTGAATTAAATTTGATAACACCAGTATCAAAATCAATAAAAGATATTTTAAAACATTAAAAATGAATTTTCATTCAGTAAGACGCTCTTTAAGAAAATCGATAAATACTCTAACTTTTAGAGGCACATAAGTGCGAAAAGGATAAACTAGCCAAGCTGCGGTTTGAAAGTCTGTTGCTGTAAAATCGTAACTTGGTAAGACATCGATCAGTGTTTTAGCTTCTAAATCTTCCTCGATCAGCCAGTGCGGAAGTAATGCTAAACCCATTCCCATAATGGCACACTGCTTCAAAGCAATGGCATTAGAAATCATAGTGCTTCCACTCACGGGTATTTCGCTAATTTTTCCTTGGTTATTTCTGGATATCCATCGCGAGCGAAAACCCGCTAACGGAAAAAGCAGACAATTATGTTGGGCTATGTCTTCTGGTTTATTTAATTTACCCCATCGCTTCAGATAATCAGGACTAGCACAAACTAAATAACTTGTTGACATTAGCTTTTGAGCAATTAGGGTAGAGTCTTTTAATGGTCCTAAACGAATAGCCAAATCAATTCTCTCGGCTAATAAATCCACCCGATAATCTGTTAAGGATAAATCAACACAAAGGTCTGGATAAAGCTTTGAAAATTCAGCTAACAGAGGAACAATGCACTTAAGTCCAAAAGCAACAGAAGCCGTAATACGAAGTGTTCCTTTTGGCTTTCCCGAAACTTCTTTGACTAAATCAACTGCCTTTTGCATTTCTTCAATCAGTGGTTCGAGCCGACAGAAATAAGTCATTCCCGCTTCTGTTGGTGATAACTGTCTGGTTGTTCTTTGAAATAGTCTGACACCAAGCTCTTTTTCTAGACCAGATATTGAACGAGAGACAGAAGATGGATCTATATTGCGTTCTCTTGCTACCGCAGCAAAGCTTCCCTGCCTCATGACTTCAATAAATGTTTCCAATACAGATATGTCCATTCCAGTCTTAGGGTTAAAGTAGTTTCATGCAAATTATACACGACAGTAATTCTTAAAACAGTCTTTACTGTATTATTTGCATTAAGTATCATTCAGTATAAATACTTCGCTTTTATCCATAAAACGGAAATCTTCAATCAAGGAAAATTACAGATGATTACTGACAAGCAAAAAACAGCCGTCCTAAATGCAGTAAATCAAAACGACTGAAATAGTAACCAGGAAAACATTATGGCAAAAATAACTGTACTAGGAATGGGTGCAATGGGAGCGCGGATGGCTTTATCCTTAATCAAAGCTAAACATGAAGTAACGGTTTGGAATCGTAGTCTAGAGAAAACGGAATTGATTGTTCAGGCTGGTGCAGCCGTTGCAGATACTCCCCGCACTGCTGTCCAAAATGCTGACTTCGCCATTAGCATGGTACGAGACGACGAAGCCTCAAAACAAGTTTGGTTAGATTCTGAGACTGGTGCTTTAGCTAGTTTACCTCAAAAAGCGATCGCTATTGAAAGTTCTACTTTAACCGTAGTTTGGACGAAAGAACTAGGACAACAGTTTGAACAGAGGGGAATTGGATTTCTAGACGCTCCAGTAGCAGGAACCAGACCACAAGCAGAAACAGCCCAGCTTATTTATTTTATTGGAGGTGATGCAGAAGTATTTGCCCAAGCCAAACCAATTTTACAGACTATGGGAAGTGCTATTCATCCTATTGGTTCTGTGGGCAGTGGTATGACTATGAAACTGGCAGTTAATGCACTGTTTGGTATTCAAATATCAGCTTTAGGTGAATTAATTGGCTTGCTTCGTAAGTGCGGATTAGATGAAGGCAAGGCTCTAAAAATATTAGCTTCAACTCCAGTCTGTAGTCCAGCAGCTAAAGGAGCAGCAGCAGGAATATTAGCACGAAATTTTGCGCCGATGTTTCCTATCGAATTGGTTGAAAAAGACTTGAGTTATACTCTTAAAACTGCTGAGGCTAATGATGCAAAATTACCATTAGTTGAAGCTACTCAAAATATCTTCGCTTACTCAATTAAGGAAGGATATGCTGAAGATAATATTACAGGAATTGCTCAACTATATCTTTAGTGATTGCTAATCAAATAGCGTAGTGGATTGATATTAAGCTTAAAGCTATTAAACTTGGATTAAATCACTCACTGCAAAATCTCATCAATTTTTTCTGGCAATTGTAAAGGACGAAAGGGCTTAGTAATCATACCAATTATCTCTAAATTCTCTATTTCTGATGCGATCGCAGATTCAGTTTTAGCAGTCATCAAAATCACGGGTATGCTTGCTGTATTGGGATTGTTTTTTAACTGTTTTAGAGTTTCTTTGCCATCCCAATCAGGCATCATTAAATCTAATAAAATCACATCAGGTTGCTTAGTTGCTGCAATCTCTAAACCTTCTTGACCAGAACTAGCAGTAATTACCTCCCAACTAGCTGCCATTTCTAGACCCATTTGCGCGATCGCTTTTACATCTTCTTCGTCATCAATAATCAGGATTAATTTACTCATTACTTATTACTCATTCCTCATTACTCATTTTCTTGCCATTTTTGCCATAAATCAGGACGGCGATCGCGTGTTCTAATAATTTGTTCTTGTTTGCGCCATTGATCTATTAGTTTATGATTGCCAGAGCGTAATACTTCGGGAACTTCCCAACCTCGAAAATTAGCAGGTCTAGTATATTGGGGATAGTCTAACAAATCAGTTTCAAAGCTTTCTGCCTTCAAAGATGCAACTTTTCCTACTGTTCCAGGCAATAAGCGTACCACGCCATTAATCAGGGTTAAAGCTGGTATTTCACCACAAGTTAAGACAAAATCTCCTAAAGATATTTCTCTAGTAACTAGATGTTGTCGAACTCTCTCATCCACTCCCTCATAATGTCCACAAATGATAATAAGCTGATTATAATTAGTTGCTAAATCTTCTAAGATTCTCTGATTTAGACGCTCTCCTTGAGGCGTTGCCAAAATAATCTCATGTTTTGGAGTTATAGATAAAGATTCTACCGCAGCAAAAATAGGGTCTGGCTTTAATAACATCCCCACACCACCACCATAGGGTATATCATCAACTTTCCGATGTTTATCTATGGTAAAGTCTCTAGGATTTACTAAGTTAACCGTTGCAATTTCCTTCGCCAGAGCTTTTCCGATCAAACTAGAGTTGAGGGGAGAGGTAAAAAAATCAGGAAAAAGTGTAATGATGTCAAAATGCACAGAGTTGATTCAGAAAAAATAGAAGATTACGATAGGCAATTGTATCGGATTTGAATTGTTCAAGAAAAACAAATTTCTTGGAGCATAAAAGCAAATCGTTGCTTGTCTGCTGATATACCTTTATCTGCGGGGGATAAATAATTATCTGATTCTATTTGTAATTCAATTAGTTCATTTTCGCCGTAAGCTGCTTCAACTTCAATCTTAAAAGAGCCATATTCAAAACTATGAGTTTGAGGGGTGGTTTGATTTAAAGTTATTTTTATTTGATTTTTTCCAAGAAACTCTGGCAAGTATCCTGATATTATTAAGCGTTCTATACTTTTTCTAGTTCGTAAGGTAGTGACTAAAGTTGAGTGAACTTTTCCATTCGGTAAGATACCTGTTACTTTTCCTTCTTGAATTACATGACCTACCAAATTTAGCTTAAAAGCTCGTTCATATTGGGCTAATCTATGCTCTAAACCTTGAATTTTGACTAAAAGATTAGATTCTCTTCTATATAGTCCCTGTAAATATAAATTGCGTCTTTTGAAGTTGGCTTTTAGTTCGTTATAAGAATCTTGAGAAATAACCTGATTCGGCAAGATAGATTTTGGCAGATTTTTTTGTACATAAATCGTGCCATGTTTGGGTGCAATTTCGTTTTGGGGTCTGGTTTTAGTGTAGTAATAAACTGTGACAGATTTGCGACTCAGGTGTTTTTTATTTTCTGGTAGATGAATTTGATCGAAACCATGCCAAGAATATTCATTGGTTTCAAATAATATTCCCTGATTTAAGTAGGGTGGATAGGTGTAATGGTAGTCAATATCCGCATCCCAGGGATTTTTATGTAATTCTAGACTACCACCCCAACTTTCATCCCATTCTTCATTGAGATAGATAATCAGATTTAAACGTCGATGATAATTGGTGGTTCGATGCAGATTAAAATCTATATGAACATCCATTCCTTGTCCTTCAAGATTATTATGTGTCCCAGCACCGTGATACTCTGGGTCATAAATTAGGTCAGGAATTCCTGTGATTTTCTCAATTAAAGCGATAAATTCGGGAGATTTGACGGTACTATCCCATTTTCTAAAAGCTTTTCCTAAAGTACAGATGTTGTGTACTGCGTGTTTTTTACTACCAGAACCAAATTCGTTTTGGAGTTTTACCGTATTTGGTGTGGGAAACTCCCCCAAAATTTGTCCTAGAAAACTAGCATTAAAAAAATTTTTAATTAGAACGTGTTTGAATGGGTCTGCATTATGAAATTGAGTCTGATAATCTCTGATATTTAGGGACAATTCTGGATTTACAACGTCATAAAGCATAAAAATACCAATAGATTGATGGAATTAGGGTATATCTGGTAAATAGTTTAATTTGACCGCTATCTTAACAAAGATTTTTTCAAATTGAGATGAGTAATAAATTTGTTAGAGGCAAACTTTAGTCACAACTAGAGCTAGATATAATCTGGACACACACAACAAGATTTGAGATGATATGAAATCTGTCAGCACCTTAACAATCATCAGCTAAATCCTAGTTTTTATCTTTGTCTGTCCTTAAATTAAACTATGCCCAAAACCGAAACTCAAGCTCACATTACAGACTATCCTCAGAAAACCAAAACCGCCATTTTAGTAATTGGTGGTGCTGAAGATAAAGTACATGGAAGAGAAATACTCCAAACTTTTTTTAATCGTTGCGGTGGCTCTGATGCCATTATTGGGATTATTCCTTCTGCATCTAGAGAACCTGCCCTTATTGGCGATCGCTACTATCGCATTTTTCAAGATATGGGCGCAAAAGAGATTAAAGTTCTAGATGTACGCGATCGCGATCACGGTAGTGAACCTGGTTATCTCAACTATGTTGAAACCTGCACAGGAGTCTTTATGACAGGAGGAGATCAACTAAGACTTTGTGGTTTACTTGCAGATACTCCCTTGATGGAGCGAATTTTAGCAAGAGTCAGAAATCAAGAAATTACCTTAGCTGGTACTAGTGCTGGTGCTGCTGTTATGGGACATCAGATGATTGCTGGAGGAAGTAGTGGAGAATGTCCTAATCGTTCTTTAGTAGATATGGCAACAGGCTTTGGAGTAATTCCTGAAGTTTTAATCGATCAACATTTTCACAATCGCAATCGTTTAGCTAGACTGTTAAGCGCGATCGCTGCTCATCCCAATCTTTTGGGAGTTGGTATTGATGAAGACACTTGCGCTATGTTTGAAAATGATCATACTATCCATATCTTGGGCAAAGGCACCGTTACTATTGTTAATCCTCAAGTCATGACCCACACTAATTATGACCAAGCTCATGGAACCGATCCTATTGCGCTCCATAATCTGCGACTTCATATTTTAAGTCATGGAGAACGCTATGATTTAA
>JASJDF010000095.1 GCA_030065715.1 Xenococcaceae cyanobacterium MO_188.B19
AGAGGCAGCTCATTTTCTCGAAGTTGGGCATTAAAAATTCCTACGTTATCATCTCCTACAATTTCTCCTGTAGTCCAAAAAGAAGAGGCATTAACTTCTGAAATTCCCAGATCGCTCGGGTCGCAACCATCTATGCAGAATTCAGGATTATTAAAAATAACCCCCCAAATTGTATAAACTCCTGAATCAAGTGTGGTATTGAAACTAAACTCAACACTGTCTTCTCTTCTTTCTAGGGTGGCGCTTGCATTTTCTATAGGTAGACTATTATCAAAACTAAAAACATTACTCCTTTGCAACACTGCTCCGTAGGCAGAAGTGGAATAAAACCAGATACTTATTCCTAGAGCACTAATTAATTTATTCATTACTACAACCTCAAATTTAGCTTACTAATTCCATGGCTTGAGCTACTTCAGACTTGGTAAGAATACTGTTCGTTTAACCCTTGTTAAATGTTGAGAAAAGTAGAGAATTAGGGAGATAGGGAGTTCCTCAATTCCCTAATTTCCTATTCAAAGAGTAATAATCGTTAAATGAACACTACCAGGCTTATTAACAACTTTCCTAGTCCCCAAAAATCCTACTTATTAGGTTGAGGAGTCATGCGTAAATAAGACTTAATTTCCGTAACACCTTTGGGAAACTTTTGTTTCGCATCCTCAGTAGGAATCGAGGGAGCCACCACCACATCTTCTCCATCTACCCAATCTACGGGAGTAGCTACGCTATAGTTATCTGTTAATTGCAATGAATCAATAACCCGCAGAATTTCCTTGAAGTTGCGACCTGTACTAGGAGGATAAGTGATAGTTAAACGCAACTTTTTCTGTGGATCGATAACAAACACAGTTCTAACTGTCACTTTTGCATTGGCATCAGGATGAATCATGCCATAAAGGTTAGAAACTGACTTATCTACATCCGCAATTATGGGGTAATTTACTGTGGTGTTTTGGGTCTGGTTAATGTCATTAATCCAACCGTTATGAGAGTCCACATCATCTACACTTAGGGCAATAACCTTAACACAACGCTTTTCAAATTCGGGCTTAAGTTTGGCGACACTTCCTAGCTCCGTAGTGCAAACGGGAGTATAGTCTGCTGGATGAGAGAATAAAACAACCCAGCTATTTCCTGCCCAATCGTAGAAATTGATTTTACCCTCAGAAGATTGTTGAATAAAATTTGGTACTGTATTGCCAAGTTGAAGCATCATAATAGGTCTCCTTTTTGTTTTATTTTCTATTTAGGTAGCAGTAGTTAGATGGGGACAGGCTTAGGGTGCGATCGCGCATTGCTTGAGCGCACATTTGGGAACAGCAAAGGAAGCCAAGGAACAATGTTAAAAGTTTCTCAAGAGGCTATGCCTTAGACAACGTCAATATCACTGCCGATGAGTAGTAGTCCTGGAGATAGTTCAGCAAACTGAACTTGGGCTTGACCACCAATGCCGTCAGCATCAAAAAACAAGTCTCCAGTATTGGGATTATAGATAAAGCGATCTTGAGCATCTTGGGCTGCTACTCCTCTATGAAACTGATTCCAAGGCAATAGACCAGGTTGGATTCCTCCTCCAAAGCCGCGCGCAGAAACTTCGATCTTGTCTCCTTGTTGCCAAGTAAAATCTGTGATAATGTCAATACTTCCTCGTGGCGAAGAAAAAGAGAATCGGTCTGCACCTGTCCCACCAGTCAAAGTATCAATACCATCGAAGCCACTGCCACCAGATAAAAAGTCGTCATCTCCACCACCATTGAGATTATCACTGCCGTGCTGACCATATAGAGAATCATTACCAAAACCACCCGAGAGAGTGTCATTTTCTGAACCACCTAAAAGTCTGTCATTTTCTGAACCACCATAGAGTTGATCATTGTCTTCGTCTCCAATAAGAGTATCTTCTCCTGTTCCGCCGAAAAGGGTATCATTTCCCTCATCGCCAAAGATCCAATCATTACCGCCTCTACCAAAGAGCCAATTGTTTGCTACGTCTTTTTCCGCTTCACTATTGGAGCGAATAATATTATCATTGTCGTTTCCAATACCATGTGTAGCAGTCTTCCCAACTAGCACTAACTGCTCAACATTTGGGCTATTTTGCAGAGAATAGATACTAGAGGTAGAAATTACAGTATCAAACCCTCCTCCAGGGTTTTCCCTAACTAGATCGTGACGAGTATCAACATAGTAGGTATCATTACCAAGACCTCCAGCAAGTGTATCATTACCACCACCGCCATCGAGTGTGTCATTACCATCTCCTCCATTGAGTTCGTCAGCAGCGTTACCAGGAAAACTACCTGCGGGGATAGCAATCACGCCAGGTGAAATAAATTGGGGGGTAATTTTATCATTGTTACCTGTACCAAAAAATTTAGCCATAATTCAAGTTCTCCTTTTTTTGTTTAGTTGTGTTGTTAGATGAGGGATACAATATTTAAGACTGCGATATTGCCCTCGTTAGCAGATTGGTGTTCCATTGAGTTATTGGGGTAGGGTTTTTCAATTTATGTATTTCCCTACGTTTCGCGATCGCCCTAGTACCTCTAAGTACTTCCTAACTTCATTAGTTTCATTGAGTTATTGGGTTGGGGTTTTGGGATTTATGTATTTCCGCCAAATTTTTCTTTCTTCTTAAAGCCTCAAAGACAAATTTTGGCAGTGTTAATGATGTTTATAAACTATAAAAGACGATAATATAGTAATTAAATAGAAAAATAGCTATTTTAAGGTATTTTTCTAAAATATAATCTTTTTAAATTAAATTAACTCTAATATTCACTGTCAATTAAATCTAAAAAAGTTTTTCCGAAATAAATATTGCGAAATATGACAAAGAGCCAATATCTAATGCTCAAACCAGTTAGAGTTACTGCAAACTCAAGATTTTCTGGAAAAGAAGAGATAATTTATCTCTTCTTTAGTCTCTCATTGCTCTTAGTTCGAGGTTTTCTACTATGAGGACAAAATGGCGAGCTTGCTTTTGGCGATCTTCCTTGACAATAATTTCTACCCTTGTTGAAGTAGCTATTATATCTAATTTCAATCCCAATGTCTGGGCGCAAATTATTGCTGACGAGACTCTCGGTGCAGAAAGTTCTGTAGTTACGCCCGATAATATAAAAGGAATGGAGAGCGAGCGTATTTCAGGAGGAGCAATTAGAGGGAATAATTTGTTCCACAGCTTTCAAAAATTTCATATTGGAGAAGGAAGAGGAGCTTATTTTAATAATCCTGGAGCTATTGAAAATATCTTCAGTAGAGTAACAGGTAGCAATCCTTCTGAGATTTTGGGAACTTTAGGAGTATTAGGTGATGCCAATCTGTTTTTTCTTAATCCCAATGGTATTATTTTTGGTCAAAATGCCAGTTTAGATTTGAGAGGTTCTTTTGTTGGTACGACCGCTGATATTATTGTCTTTCCTGATGGAAAACAGTTTAGTGCCACTAATCCTGATATACCGCCTTTGCTAACACTTAAGATGCAGCAGCCCATTGGGTTGCAGTTTGAAGGAAAGTCAGGGATTATTACCAATGCTGCTGACTTAGCCGTAGCTTCCCGACAAACTCTGAGCCTTTCTGGAAGCGATGTGGCAACTACAGGAACCCTGACAGCATCAGGAGGAAGGGTAGAAGTACTGGGTACAAACAGCGTAGTTTTATTAGAGGATGCTACTATTGATGTTTCTGCTTCTACTGGTGGAGGGACTGTACTAATTGGGGGAGATTTTCAGGGTCAAGGTACGGTACCCAATGCCAAGCGGACTTATGTAGGAAATAACGTTAATATCAATGCCGATGCTATAACTAATGGGAATGGGGGCAAAGTCATAGTTTGGGCAGATGAGGTAACAGGATTTTATGGCAGTATCAGTGCTAGAGGAGGAATAGAGTCTGGTAATGGTGGCTTGGTTGAGGTATCTGGGAAAGAACACCTGATATTTCGGGGTAATGTCAATACCATTACAGTTAATGGGTTGTCAGGAACTTTATTACTCGACCCGACCAATATTATTATTGCTGATGGCAGTGGGGATGAAGCGGAAGATGGAGCTGATAGCTTTGCGGGGAATAATTCTGGGGTAGAAGGTTCGATTCTTAGTACATCCCTAAGTGAGATCAATGATACGGCACCAACTACTATCTATGAATCGGAGTTAGAAGGATTATCTGGAGATACTAATATTATCCTCCAGGCGACTAATGATATTAGGGTGCAAGATTTAAGTGATGATGGGTTGGAGTTAGCTGCTGGTGCAGGGGTAATTGCTCTGAGTGCGGATGTCGATGGTGATGGGGTGGGTGATTTTGTCATGGAGGATAATGTCGCCGATACTATCTTCACCAATGGACGGGATATTGGCATTTCTGGGGCAAGTTTGAGGATTGGCAATATTGATACTTCCTTGCTTACTGTGGGTGATGCTGGTGAGTTAATTGAAACTGCTCTCTTTGTCAGTGACAGCCCTGGAAAAGCACTGGAAAGTATTTCTGGGAATATTTCTGATGTTGAGGATGTTGACCTGTTTCAAATTTATCTGACAGGAGAGAAAAGTTTCTCTGCCAGTACAGTTGGCGTATCTAATATCTTTACGCAATTATTTCTATTTAATGCTGATGGTTTTGGTATCTATACCAATGATAATCAAGCAGGATGTAATTGTTTTCAAGCTACTCTACCAGCTAATCATCCTTTAACTCCCCCAGAACCAGGAATTTATTATTTGGCGATTAGTGGTGATGGTGTGTTTCCTGCCAGTGAAGAAGGACTAATATTTCCTTCTAGATTACAAACTGGTGATTTCGAGAGCATTGATGGAACAACAGGAGCTGCTGGTGATTTACCTTTGAGTGGGTGGGTGGATGTCTTTGGGTTTGATGATGGCAGCTATGTAATTAATTTAACTGGAGTGGAAGGAACAGAAGTTACTATTACTGAATCAATTCAACCGAGAGGAGATAGTGGTTCAATTACCCTTGAGGCTACTAATGGCAATATTAATGTTAATGAATTAAATACTGCTGCTGGGTTGGGAGATAGTGGTTCGGTTTTACTAGAGTCTAGCCAAAATATTATTTTAAAAAGCATCATTTCTCAATCTAGCTCTGGTCAGGCTGGTAATATTAAAGCAATCACTAATAATACCATTTCGATGAGAGGTAGTTTAATTAACAGTCGAACTTCGGGAGCGGGAAATGGTGGTGATATTTATATTGGTGCTGAGGATTTAAATTTGCAAAAAATCTCTGTTATCACAGCTGGAACTGACAATATAGGAAGAGGTGGCAATATAACTATTGACGTTCAGAATTTAACAATCGAAGAGGGGTCGTCAATAGCAACTACTACTAATGGTAATACAAGTAATGCTGGCAGAGGGGGAGATTTAGCTGTAAATGCCTCAGAATCCTTAGAAATTACTGGTACTTCGGGGCAATTATTGTTTTCCAGTGCTTTATCTACTGGAACCTTCGGTAAAGGAAATGCAGGAAATCTGACAGTTACTACTGGTACTTTACTAATCAAAGATGGAGGACAGTTATTAACTGACACTTTGCCTGATAGCGAAGGCAACGGAGGAAATTTAACTGTAACAGCCTCCGAATCAGTGCAAGTAATTGGTAGAGCTATCTCTGATAGCATTCGCCCCAGTGCTTTGTTTGCTAAAACAGAAGGTAGAGGAAAAGCAGGAAATGTAACAATTATTACTCCTAATTTGTTGGTGCAAGATGGTGCAGAAGTATCAACTAACAGTGGTTCTTTAGGTGCAGGAGGTGGTAATTTGACGATTTCAGCTTCAGAATCAGTGCAAGTAAATGGTACTTCAACAGATGGTAAATTTCCGAGTGGAGTTTTGGCTTTTACTACCGGAAAAGGTAATGCAGGAAACATAAATATTACTACCGAACAATTGCTAGTTCAAAATGGTGCAATAGTATCAACTTCCACTCAGGGTGAAGGAACAGCTGGAAGTGTAATAATAGAAGCTTCAGAATTATTACAAGTAATTGGGACTTCGGCAGATGGTCGTTTTCAAAGTAGTTTGTTATCTAGAGTTAGCTCGGGAGCAGCTGGAAATGGGGGAAATTTAAGTATCAATAGCCAAAATATATTTTTAGAAGATAATGCAACATTCTCTGTGGATAATCAAGGTTCTGGAGTTGCTGGTAATATCGAATTAACAGCTAACTCTCTAACTTTAGCTCGGGGTAGAATTTCTGCTGAAACTACTAGTAACCAAGGCGGAGATATTACTCTAACTCTTACCGATAAATTAACATTACGCAATAATAGTCCAATTACGGCAACCGCTGGTACTGCTGAAGCAGGAGGAGATGGAGGCAATATTGAGATTAATGCGCCTTTTATCATTGTTTTCCCCTATGAAAATAGTGATATTACAGCTAATGCTTTTAGAGGAAATGGGGGTAATATTATTATCAATACCCAGGGGATTTTTGGTCTGGAATTCCGCGATCGACAAACTGCACTGAGCGATATTACAGCATCTTCTGAATTTGGACAGCAAGGAACAGTAGAAATTAATACTTCTGCCATTGATCCGACTCGCAGCTTAAATAATTTACAACAAGATACAGTAGAAGCCAAAGTTGCTCAAAGTTGTCAAGAAATGAATAGTCAAACTACCCTAGAATTTTTTGATATTGGTAGAGGAGGATTACCACCAACTCCTGAAGATTTATTTACCAGCGATGTAATTATTGCCGAGTGGATTCCTTTAGATTTAGTAGAAACTAATATAAAATTATCATCAAATTCAACTAAAGAAAAAATCACAGAAGTCACTGTGTTTAATAGTTTTTCTTGTCAGAAATAAATTATTGGATATCCACCTAACAGAATTGATTTATTAACTAATATTGACGGAGTTGATTTTGTAGATTGTTATCTTGATAAATTAGAAGTTGCTGTTGATGATATTGTTGTCAATTTTATCGACTTAAATAATCTTAGAAAAAACAAAAAAGCATCAGGTAGATTTCAGGATTTAGCTGACTTAGAAAACTTACAAGGATAACTACAGCATTTTCTCATCTATAAATACATGAATTTTTTGATTTAACCGTAATAACTTAATAAGCAAGCTAATTGAAACCCTAAAAATCTAATCCCATGCTTAGTCAGGTGAATCTCACAAAAATAATTTCCGCGATTTTGATTAATATTTCCTTGACTATTTCTGTTAATGCTCAAACTATTGAAACTAACCTCAATTCACCGCAACTTTCCCCACAAGATATTAATCCTCCACCACAACCTACTCCTTTTCCAGAAACATCACCGTCTTCTCCTCCTTCTCCACAAGAGTTACTCCCTATTCTTAATACTTCCCCAGAAGATTTTTTAAATACAGAAGAAACAATTACTGTCACTGAATTTATTTTTACTGGTAACACAATCTTTACTAACGAAGAACTAGAAGAACAATTTACTCACAATTTAATCAATAAACCTCTTTCTTTAAACAGATTACTTAAAATTGCTTCTGATATTGCTACTCTTTATGCAGAACAAGGATATAGTACTTCAGGGGCAATAATTTCCCTTCCTGAAACAACTCAACAGCGAGGAAGAGGAATTGTAGAAGTCAAAGTAATTGAAGGAGAATTAAGTGAAATAAAAGTATTCCCAGCAAAAGATTCTCTAAAATTAAATCCCAACTATATCCGTTCTCGTTTAAATCTAGCGGGATCAAAACCTTTAAATATTTATCGTCTCCAAGAAGCTTTACAATTACTACAACTCAATCCTCTAATTGATAGTATCTCTGCTACCTTATCTGCTGGTGCTAGCCCCGAACAAAGCATATTAGAAATAACAGTATTAGAAGCAAATACTTTTAATATACAAATTTTTGCTGATAATAATCGCTCTCCCAGTGTAGGAAGTTTTCGACGGGGAACAACAATCACCAAATCCAATTTATTAGGATGGGGAGAAGAATTAAGTTTAGGTTATAACAATACTGATGGGAGTAATACATTTGATGTTGCTTACACCATCCCCATTAATCCTCGCAATGGCACTTTTAGATTTGCCTACAACAATACAAGTAATGAAGTAGTGGAATCTCCTTTTGATACCTTAGATATTGAATCAGAATCTCGTTCTTATGACTTCACTATACATCAGCCTATTATACAAAATATAGACCGTGATACTCGAACCTTTGATGAAGTAGCTCTAGGAATAAGTGCTTTTTGGCGCGATAGTGAATCTTCTTTAGAAAATGATCCTTTTCCCTTATCTCCTGGTGCGGAAATAGATGGTGATATTAAGATTTTTGCCCTGAGATTTACTCAAGAATGGACAAGACAAAATGCTAGTTCAGTTTTTGCTTTGCGTTCAGAATTTAGTGTAGGTTTAGATGCTTTTGATTCGACTACTAATGAGCAAATTGTAGGAGTTGAAAGAATACCAGATAGTCGTTTTTTTTCTTGGCGGGGACAAGCTCAATATGTACGTTTATTAGCAACAGAAACCTTATTAATTTTACGAGGTAGTTTACAACTAGCTAATGATGTACTTTTTGGGGCAGAACAATTTAGTATTGGTGGAGGTACTACTGTTAGAGGTTATCGGCAAGATGCTATTTTAACTGACAATGGTTTTCTAGCTTCAGCCGAACTTCGCATACCTATTATTAAAGGTTTATCAGAATCAGGAATTGTGCATATAGTACCTTTTATTGACTATGGCAAGGGCTGGAATAATTCTGATGTTGCTAATCCCGATACCCAAAATTTAGCATCTTTTGGTATGGGGTTACTTTGGCGAGAAAAGAATTTTAATTGTCGTTTGGATTATGGCATTCCTTTAACAGATATAGATTCACGAGATAAAACTTTACAAGAACAGGGTATATATTTCTCCCTACAATGGAATCTGTTTTAAATCATTTATCAGGTAGGGGTGAACGTCTGTTTGCCCTGACACAATAATTAGGAGTTAGCAATATTTATTTTTATATTTAACAAGCAGTTAATAATCATGAAAATTTTTCATTCTCTAGCTATTTTATTTTTAATTACTTTATTTTTGACTATAGGAATAGTACCAGGATTTAGTAGGGGCATTTCGCGAAATGCCCCTACAGAACATCAATCGAATTTAATAGATGCTCAAAATTTAGTACAACAAGGAAGACAATATTATCAAAATGAGCAATATCAAGAAGTAGTAAATAAATTAGAACAAGCAGCTGAGATTTTTGTTACTTTAGGTGAATCAGAATCAGAAGCTATTACTAGAAGCAATCTTTCTTTAGCTTATCAACAATTGGGAAATTGGGTAAAAGCCAAAGATCAGATATTAAATAGTTTAAGTCTTATTGGATTTAACTATAATGTAGACTTTTCTGATAGTTGGAATATTTCCGATATAAATTCAGATAAATTGTCAATCCTAGTTAAAATAATTACTATTTATGGTCGTTTTAGTTATTTCCAAGATAATCCAGATAAAGCTCTTGCTAGCTGGCAATTAGCTACTAAAATTTATCAAAAATTAGATAATAGTCAAGGAATTATTATTAGTCAGATTAATCAACTACAAGCATTACAGACTTTAGGTTTATATCAAGAAGCCAAGAAATCTATTAATACAGTAGAACAAAATCTTGATTATTTGCCAGATAATTTAAAATTCAAAGCATTAATTAGTTTGGGCAATGTTTTTCTTAATAGTGGAGATTTAGCTAATTCGGAAAAATTTTTACAACAAGCTTTAGAACTAGCAGAAAGTGCCAAATCTTTGAAAAATATAACAACTAGCTACTTAGGTTTGGCTGATACTTGGCACTCATGGGGAAACTTAAAAAGAGAGCGAGAATTGCCGATTCGTTATGAGCATTTTCCTTGGCATTGTGATATTAATGAATCCCTATATCTTTCAGAAACTACTAGTAATTTCTATGAAAAAGCGGAAACCAAATATCGACAAGTCTTAGAATCTAAGAACCTAATATCCTTTACCACAGGAATCAAAGCACAACTCAATCTCTTAAAACTGTTAATTACTAATGCCAAATGGTCAGAGGCTCAGGAATTATCTAGTAAAATCCAGTTATCTAATTTAGCTAATAGTAGAACTAAAGTTTATGCTGAAATCAACTTTGCTAAAAGTCTAGCTTGTCTCAAACAACAAAACTTTTTACAAAATAGCTCTTGGGAGAAAATTACTAACTTAATCAAAAACGCAATTCAAGATGCTAAAGAATTACAAGATAAACGAGCCAAATCTTATGCTATTGGCAATCTAGGTGGATTATATGAATACTTTGCCCTTGTAGCAGAGCGCCAACAGCAACCAACTCAAACCAAACAATGGAGAGAGCAAGCAGAACAATTAACTCAACAAGCCTTATACCTTGCTCAACCTAGCGAAATTCCAGATATAGCTTATCAATGGCAATGGCAATTAGGACGTTTATTTAAAGCTAAAGGAAATACATTAGAGTCTATTAATTACTATCAATCTGCTGTTCAAACTCTCGAATCTGTAAGAAGGGACTTATTAATCATTAACTCTGACGTACAATTTTCTTTTCGAGATAATATCGAACCAGTTTATCGACAACTTGCCCAGCTATTACTGGAACAACCAATTCAAAATAATCTAACTCAAACTCGTCAAATCATCGAAAATCTCCAATTAGCAGAATTAGAAAACTTCCTACGCTGCAACTTAAAAACTAGTCAAGCATTGGATAAGATTGCTAATCGACCCAACGCTACAGAAGCAATTATCTATCCCATTCTTCTTGATGGGCAAATTGATGTTCTCCTTAAACTGCCCAATTCCAATGAACTACAATATCACACAACGAAAATAGCCAGAGGAAAAGTAGAACAGGTATTGCAACAACTGCAAGTTAATTTAGCCAAACCTCATACTAGAAAAAAAGTTCAAGTTGATGCTAATCAAATTTATCAATGGCTTATTGCACCCTTTGTGACAGATTTAGAAGAAGCTAAGGTTGATACCTTGGTTTTTTTCCTCGATACTCCCCTGAGAAATATCCCCATGGCTGTTCTTCATGACGGCAATAACTATTTAATTGAGAAATACGCCGTAGCTATAACTTCAGGTTTAGAACTGCTAGAACCCAAAACATTACAAAGAGAGAAATTAAACGCAATGTTAGCAGGTTTAACCGAATCTCGCCAAAACTATCCTCCTCTTAAAAATGTAGATTTACAATTTAACCAAATTAGGGTGGAAATTCCCAGTCAAATCCTGCTAGATGACAAATTTACCGTCTCAAATTTCCAAAATCAGCTTCAATCCCTTCCTTTTCCTGTGGTTCACATCGCAACTCACGGTCAATTTAGTTCTCAACCTGAAGCGACGTTTATTCTGGCTTGGGATAATCCTATCAATCTGAACCAATTGAGTATTTTACTGAAAAATAGTGAAACAACTAAATCTGAACCAATTGAGTTACTTGTTTTAGCTGCTTGTGAGACAGCACAGGGAGATAAACGAGCTACTCTAGGATTAGCTGGTGTTGCTATTAACGCAGGAGCAAGAAGTACTCTAGCAACTCTTTGGAAAGTTTCGGCAGATGAATCCCCTGGAATTCTTTTAAGTCAGTTTTATCGAGAATTAATTAATAATCCTAATTTAACTAAAGCCGAAGCCTTGCGTCGCTCCCAACTAGAGTTCTTGAAAGATGATAGTCTCAGTCGTCCTTATTTTTGGGCTTCTTATATGTTACTGGGTAATTGGCTTTAAGTTCTTAGATTATAATTAATTACATAATTAAGTCAATACTTCCTTACTACTCGTGATAAGCGTCATTATGCCGAGTAAGTACGAAGTAGGAATGGCTAAAACCTATATATAGCAATACTTATAAGCAGTATTTAGAGTTAAATATTATTAATCAGTAGTTAAAACAGTAAAGAAAATTAAAATCAAAGGTAAAGTACTTGCATTATCCTCCTGACAAGCCAAAAAAAACGCTCGATCACAAGTTCCTCACTTTTTTGCCTCAAACTTAGAAGTAACTAATTTAAGATTCCTCTACACTGGAAATAAGAGTGACTCATGGCTAAATAGAACCAACGGAGAACAAAGAGGAACAGATAGTATCGAGTTCGACAAGAGGTTTCTCATGTTAAATCAAAAAATCGTTCTCTTAGATGGCAGAGGAGCAGGCGACGAGGACCTAAACTCTGTCTTAGAGATACTTATTCATGAGCTAAAAGTTAGTGCAGTAGCCTTGCAGTATTTCCCATTGAGAGAAATCAAGATGGGTTCATGTATCGGTTGTTTTGGTTGTTGGCTCAAGAAACCAGGAATTTGTCTAGAAGCAGATCCAGGGCGTGAGCTGGCGCGGGCAGTCGTCCAGAGCGATACAACTATCTTGTTTAGCCCCGTTACCTTTGGGGGATATGGGTCAGAAATTAAGAAGATTCAAGACCGTTGGCTCCCGCTAATTCTCCCTGATTTCGGTCTATACCACGGTGAAGTTCATCATCGACCTCGGTATTCACAATATCCCCGACTGTTAGGAATTGGCATTCAACGTCAGCCCAATGATGTGGAAGCCAATTTATTCAAGATGTTGGTGGGACGTAACGCTCTCAATTTTCATGCTCCCAACTACGCAGCTGAGGTGATTTTGAGCAGTGATTCCCCAGGCAACATAGAGCAAAAAATTCAAGAGGTACTAGTTAGAAATGATAATTTTCCCTTGAGTAAGGCAGTCAATTCGGTGATGCCCACCTCAGAAACAGCCATCGTCAATGCTGCCACAGGCAAAAATCCTGGTAAAGTACTTTTGGTCATTGGTAGCCCAAAAGTGAAATCTCCTAGTACATCTGGGGTCTTAGGGAATTATGTCTTAGAACAACTCAAACAACGAGGTTGGGAGACAGAATCGTTGACACTCCGAGCCAGTCTTCTGAATCGTGAGGGGCAAAATGAATTCCTCGCTGCTATTGAGAAAGCCAATTTAATACTATTAGCTTTTCCTCTCTATATTGATTCCTTGCCATTTTTAATGATGAAGTCTCTGGAAGTGATGGGGAAACATCTCTCTGCTCATTCTCAGGAAAGTCCCAAACGGCTTGTGGCGATCGTTAATAATGGATTTCCCGAAGCTCATCACAATGCTATAGCTTTAGCGATCTGTCAACAGTTTGCTCTAGATACGGGCATGATTTGGTTAGGAGGACTGGCAATGGGAGCTGGAGAAGCTTTGTTTGGAGGATTCCCGATTGAGGAAACAGAAAGGGGGGGACGACCACCTGTGAAGCATATCCTCCAGGCTCTTGAGTTGACGAGTCAAGCACTGGCAGAGGGAAAAATAGTTCCACCCAAAGCGAGTAAATTAATGGCAAGAACACCTATTCCCTTGATGCCCTTTAGCCTGTGGCGATGGCTGTTTATCAAACTCGCTAACCAACGCTGGCGTTCTCTGGCAGCAGTAAATCAGGTAGGTGAGTCAGAATTGTTGGCTCAACCTTATGCCGAGGTTGAATTATGTGGTTGAAAAATCCCTGGATTTATCTTGATTTTAGGTGGCAGCCGAAGAAATATGGACAAATAAATTTACTGTTGATAATTACAATAAGGGTAGGAAGGAATAATTGTTGTCAGGGGTAAGGAGGGTATTATGGCATCCCAAAAATCACCAATCAACAATACCAGTCTTGAATTAGAACTAGAGGCAATTAGACGTTTTCGTTGCCTTGTCCCGTTTCTTGACCCAGAATGTCAAGTCTTCCGCCAACTTAATGGTTGTTCTACTGTACTCTGCCTAGATTTTACCGCTTGTCCTCAAGACCTGAAAATGAACCAGAAAGAATGGCAGGAAGTTTCTGAGCTATTACTTTACTCCTCTCACTATCTAAGTTTAGCCAACTCTTTGATGTTTAAAGTTGGCAAGCGTATAATTTCCGAGATAAGTTTCACATAAAGAAATAGTGAGGAGAATTTTGGCTAAAGGCTAAAGCTATTAGGATTTGTTTCTTAGCTAACGGTTATCTTCTACGTTTAAATAATTGAAATATTTCCTCTTCATTACAACAACACCCAAGCTAGACTCACTGAGGGATTTCCTTGTTTT
>JASJDF010000096.1 GCA_030065715.1 Xenococcaceae cyanobacterium MO_188.B19
GTCTTTAATTTTCCCCAAATATTAGCCCCAGAAATACTACTATTGCCAGTAAGTTTGGGGTTAACCCTCCATCCTGCGATCGCTAATTCTCTAGCTAGGATTAAACAGACTCCCCAAGCAGGAACTTTTTGTAATTGAATCAAAGCTAATAAAGAACCAAGCACTAACAACTTATCCACTAGAGGATCAAGAAACTTACCTAATTCTGTCACTAAATCTAGTTTTCTAGCTAAATATCCATCTAACCAATCTGTTCCTGCTGCTAACAAAAAAATTCCCACCGCCAGCCAAAGATTAGCTTCGGTAGGAAATGCCAGTAAGTAGAGGATAAAAGGTAATCCTAAGAGACGAGATAAAGTAATCCAGGTAGGAAGATTCATATATAGTGGTTCTCGTACTGGTGAGGTACAGTAACTTTAAGCTTTTTGTTCATCGTTGATTGTTCATCGTTCGTCGCTCCCTTGTCACCTTGTCCCCCAGTCCCCCATATAGCAATAATAAAGGAAAACGGTATTAGTAAGCCCCTTTACGGGCTACCACTACTGCAACTGTTTGTAGAATCAGACTTAGATCATAGATAGTTGACCATCTGTGTTGATACTTGGTGTCTAGATTCACAATTTCCTCAAAGTCTAGAACATTGGAACGCCCCTTAACCTGCCATTCCCCCGTAATTCCTGGCTTAACTCGCAGACGTTGGAAATGATGCCGATTATAGTTTGCTACTTCTTTGGGAGTAGGGGGGCGAGTCCCCACCAAACTCATATCTCCTTTGAGAACATTCCAAAATTGAGGAAATTCATCCAAGCTAGTTTTTCTCAAAAAACGACCTACACGAGTAATTCTGGGATCGTTATCGTTTTTAAATATATGACCTTTAGCCTGATTTTTTACTAAATGCTTTTGTTGCTCTGCATTAGGAATCATAGAGCGAAACTTCCAGATTCGGAAATGCTTCCCATGAAGTCCACAACGAATTTGGCTATATAAAATTGAACCAGGGTTATCTAGTTGTATCGCTATAGCAATAGGAATGACTATTAGACCTGTAATTACCAATCCTACTAAAGCTCCAATAATATCGATACAACGTTTAGTTTTACTACCTACAGAAGGGTGTTCTACTATTCCATTATTGAGAAAACTGCCCTTGGTCATTAAAACTTCCCGATCTGCCAGTAAGCCCATAACTGCTTGATTTATAAATTTCTTAACGATTGTTTATTAAATTCTGTTATGTGTAATTTTACGCAGATTCACTGTCAAATATATATATCAGACCCTAGACTTTACCCAATCTTTAAAATTGTCACAACATTATTAAAGTTTTGATAAATATTATTTAGTTCCTCAGTACTATTGTAAAAATGTAAGTATTTAATACCAACCATAGCTACAGAATAATTATTATTATCTTGCCTTGGAGAAATTTATGATTAATTTAAGTATCATAATTTAGTTTTAAATAACCGATTATCATGAGAAGTAATAATTCTTTTCCTCCCCAACTCATTTTTTATCTAATTGGGGGATTTTTCCTGTTCTTAATAGTAGGGTTTCTTAAACCATTCGTAATAGTTAACGCGGGAGAAAGAGGAGTAGTCATGAAATTTGGCAAAGTTCAAGACACGATTTTTGATGAAGGAATACATCCTGTGATCCCCGTAGTAACTACAGTAGAAAAACTTAGCGTTAGGGTTCAAAAAAATGATATTAAGGCGGAAGCTTCTTCCCGAGATTTACAAGATATTAAAATGGATATTGCGGTTAATTGGCATATCGAACCGACTAAAGTAAATAAGATTTTTCAACAAGTAGGGGACGAAGGTCAAATTGTTTTGCGGATTATTAATCCTGCTGTTTCCGAAGTAGTTAAAGCAGCTACCGCCAAAAAAAATGCTGAAGAAATTATTACCAAACGCACTGAGTTAAAACAAGAAATTGATAATCAGCTCCAAGAAAGACTAGTAGAGTATGGTATTGCTGTTGATGGAGTTTCTCTAGTAAATATTTCCTTTAGCCCTGAATTTGCTAAGGCGATTGAAGCTAAACAAATTGCCGAACAAGAAGCTAAAAGAGCCGAGTTTGAAGCTGCCAAAGCCGAACAACAAGCTATAGCAGAAGTGAATCGAGCCAAGGGACAGGCAGAAGCCCAACGCTTACAAAGACAAACCTTAACCGCAGAATTATTACAAAAACAAGCCATTGAAAAATGGGATGGTAAATTTCCCTTAGTTTTAGGAGGAGAAGGAGCTTTACCTTTTATTAATATCGATTCTAAACAATTAAAAAATGCTAAATAACTAGAGTTGTATAGTATTATTATTTATTCAATACTTACACTTAAAATCAGCAATATCCTCTTTTTATGTCTGACATCAAAACAAAACTCCAAGAAGATATAGCTACTATTGGCTGGCAAGATATCTTACCCCACGCTAAAAGAGATGCGGTGATTGTAGTTAATCCTAATTTGGACTTAGTAATAGTGGGAGAAGCGATCGCAAATGATAATTCCAGTCTAGTTCGTAACTGGATAGAGCAAGCACAAATCGCTAAACCTTCCACTGAACAACTAACTCAATGGAACAATAAACCCGAAACCCAATTTAATACTCTAATTGTGCAACCTTTTGTAATTGTGCAAAAGTCATCTAAGGAATAAGTATCATTAATCTATAGCTTGTTTTTGATTAATGATACTTTACTGATTACAGCTCATTGTTAAAAGTTATTGACTACAGACAATACTTCGCTGCGACTTAACTTTTCCTTACCTAATGCGATCGCGTCTAAAGTCGCAAAAGCCAACGCCAAAGGAATGCGACAAAAATCTAGGGCAGGACTTTTAGATAGAGCATTAGTATACAATTGCCCTAGCTGTAGCTGAGAGCGAGCATATTCTTGCATATCCCTATTTTGCCAGCCATCAGGGAAAAAGTCCGCTCCTCGGCTTAAGTCTTCTGCACGGTTCCTTATGATATTGACGGTTTGCAGCCCCCGACCAAAACCTATTGCATGGGCACGATTGGTTGTTGTCCCATCGTACCAAGCCCAAATATCAGATAGCATCAAGCCTACAGCACCAGCAACACTAAAAGTATAAGCATCCAAATCAGCTACTGTCTCAATACGCCAGTTAACGGTTGCCCAATGAGCCATCCGATCTGCCATAGCTGCGGTAGCCTCCCAAATACGGGGAGCAATCGTTTCTGAAGGTAGATTTGACCACTCACCAATCCTTAAACTGACTTCTGGTAAAATTTCCTGATAAGGATGCAAACAATGAGCCAAATTACTATGATTGCCTATACTACTTTGGGATTGTAGATCAAGGCTAATTTGTCGTAATAGCTTGGCTTTGGTTTGATTATCTAAGAGATCGTGGTCTTCAATCTCATCAATAGCACGCATACATAAATAAGCAGAAGCCACCGCTCTTCGTAATTCTTTAGGCAAAAGACTAATCGGAATATAAAAAGTACGACTGGTTTGCTTGAGGATTTCTAAAGCATCGCCACAAAAATCCATTAATTTATCCTCTCACACTCACTTTCGCATAAGCATACAATGAATTTCTTATTTGTTGGTGAAATTCAGCAAAATTTTTCAACACAATTGATTACAAAGTAATTCCTGAATATAATGGAAGACTGCCCATATTAACAAGAAATGGCACAATAAAAACATATTTGCCAACTCAAGTACTAATTGCTAAATTAATGTCAGTAACTCCCAGACAATTAATCAAATGGAAGCAGCAAGGAAAATCGATTATTGCTCTTACCGCTTGGGATTACAGTTTTGCCCAAGTATTAGATGAAGCAGGGGTTGATATTATCCTAGTCGGGGATTCTTTGGCAATGGTAGCACTAGGTTATTCTACGACTTTACCTGTCACTCTCGATCAGATGATTTATCATGCTGATGCAGTGAGTCGAGCTGTCAATCGAGCTTTAGTAGTTTGTGATTTACCCTTCTTAAGTTATCAGGAAAGTCTCACCAAAGCGATTAATTCTGCTGGCAGAGTTCTTAAAGAAACTCAAGCTGGAGCAATTAAAATTGAAGGAGGATATCCCAGAGTTATCGAAATTGTAGCCGAGCTTACTACTATGGGAATCCCTGTAATGGGTCATGTAGGCTTAACCCCTCAGTCGGTGCGTCTTCTAGGTTATAAACAACAGGGAAAAACTATTGATGAAGCTGATCGAATTTTAGATGAAGCGATCGCATTATCCCAAGCAGGAGTATTTGCTATTATTTTAGAACATATTCCTAGTGAATTAGCTGCTACTATTACAGCTAGACTACCAATTCCCACCATTGGTATTGGTGCTGGCACTAAGTGCGATGGACAAATTTTAGTAACTGCCGATCTTTTGGGTTTATCACAAACCATACCACCTTTTGCCAAATCTTATGTCAATCTACGCCAAATTCTCAAAAATGCGGTTCAGGAATTCACTGATGAAGTGCTAAATTATCAATTTCCTCAAGATTAAGTATTTGGTTAGTAGTTAGTTGGTTTTTAGAAGAAATGTTCAATGATGAATGTTCAATGTTCAATGTCAAATAAAGTTGTTGCGACCTTTTATAAATTCGTCTCTTTACCCGATTGTGCTGCCATAAGAGAGCCTTTATTAGAATATTGTCTGAGTCAAAATATTAAAGGGACTATTTTACTAGCCCAAGAAGGAATTAATGGTACAATTTCAGGCGATCGCGTTAAGATTGATGCAGTGTTAGGTTGGTTAAGAAGGGATCAACGTTTAACCGACTTGGAAGTTAAAGAATCTCATGCAGAGTCCCCGCCTTTTGCGAGAATGAAAGTCAGGTTAAAAAAAGAAATTGTCACTCTGGGTATCCCTGAAATTGATCCTAACCAGGAAGTAGGCAAATATGTTACACCTCAAGAATGGAATGAAATTATTAGCGATCCAGAAGTATTAGTAATAGATACTCGTAATGATTATGAAGTAGAAATTGGCAGTTTTAAAGGGGCAAAAAACCCTAAAACTGATTCTTTTCGTCAATTTCCTGAATATGTTACCCAAAAACTTAATCCCAACCAGCATAAAAAAGTAGCCATGTTTTGTACTGGCGGTATTCGCTGCGAAAAAGCTTCATCCTATATGCTGGATCAAGGATTCCAAGAAGTTTATCATCTCAAGGGTGGTATTCTAAAATATCTCGAAGAAATACCTCCTGAATTGAGTATGTGGGAAGGAGAATGTTTTGTTTTTGATGAACGGGTAACTGTCAAAGAGGGACTAGAATTAGGCAACTACGATTTATGCTACGCTTGCGGACATCCTATTTCCGAACAAGATAAAGCATCTCCTTTCTATGAACCTATAGTATCTTGTCCCCATTGTTATGAAGATTTAACTCCAGAAAAAAAAGCTCGCCAACAAGAAAAGCAGCGACAAAGAAATCAGAACAATAAATAAGTAAATAAAAAATAAATCTACCTATTGGAATAGGGAGTATTTAATGTGTAAATAACTATGCTTAGATACTTATTCTATATTTGTAAATTTTATTTTGAAACCTTGTCTTTTTTAGCTCAGCTAAACGACTTAAAAAAAGATAGTATCTTTGAAGTTTGGACATATTAACCCACTTCTCATATTCAATAAAAACATATTTTTCAAAAAAAGTAATCCATTGCTTTCTAATTTGGTATTCACTAAATTCTTGAGCGCGATTTCTGCCATTTTCTAGCATTGATAAATATATTTTTGGATTATTTTTTAAGTATTTTATTGATTCAATAGTTTCATCTAACGAATTGACTACTAAAAAATCTAATTCTGACTTTCTGATAGCCATAAAAGCAGATTCTGGTGCTACGATAGCAATGACTCCAGCCAACCAACTATTTACTACCTTGCTGGCTGGCTTGTGATTATAAGTCTGTCCATCAAAGCTACGCACTGCCACAACAACATCTATATTACTGTAGTCATTCCATTTACTTGGCTCGAATATTGGATACCATTGACACCCCAAAGTTTCCAATGCCTTAATCCATCTTTCAGATTTTAGTTCTCGGGCAAAGTTACTTCGACTCCCCATAAAGCCAATATTTTCTACAATATTTCTTCGTTCTTGTAACCTTGGAATTAGATTGGGTTGAGTCCAATGAGAAATATAATAAGGATTCCAAACTTGATTTTTTTTGTCTTCAAATTCAACAGGATTGTGTACAATATGTAAATGTGCTGATGGATGAAATTCCCGATCGCCTTTGCAACAAATCAACATTGCTTCACCCCAATAGGAATACTCATTTCCTAAAGTATCTCGATCAGCAATTACTATACCCTTCTCTGGTATATGATCTATAAATTTACAAGAAATTCCACTATTTTGAATCTGAAAATATGTAGTTAAAATCCAAGAGGTAAAGTTACCAGAACAATATTTTCTAGCTTGTGAAATATCTGTCCAGTCTAAGTTGTCCTGCAAATTTAATTGATTAACACTTCCTGTACGATCGTAAAAATAGATTGTTTTCATAACTACTACTTTTAAAATTTTTTAAGGCTTATTTTTTAAAATACTTTACTTAAATCAAACAATTCGTCGACCATATCAAGATTGTTTGACTAAAGAAGCTATTGAAGAAATTAAAAAACTTTGGGAGCTTGATTTTATAAATTTTGGTTATGAAATAAACATATAATCTCCAGAAAAACTCAAAGGTAGAATTTAATTGTATTTAAGTACTTGGACAGAATTCACTACCCAACCTAAATCACTATAACCACGATTTAATAGGGTTTCTAGTATTAATAAAATGTGTAATTAATTTTGTCCACCTGCTTAAGGCTTAGACATCAAATTTAAAATTTTCTTATCGTGTGGACTTCTGTAAAAATAGTACTGTTTACTTAAGCGGGAATAACGTAATAAGTCATAAAATAAATCACGAGGTTTTTGCCAATTACTAGAAAAATTCGGTTTATTTTGTGGCTCACAAAGTAAGTTGACCCAAGCATCACCAATAGATTGATTTGAGAATTTATTTCTTACATAGTTTCCCGCTAGTGAACCATTTTCTTTTACTATTTCTTCATTAGAAAGTCCTTCAAAAATCAGTTTACCTAAAGTTTCGGGTGCTTGTTCAGTAGACAAAGACTTGAATTTCCCTCTATAGACAGTTTCTTTAAGACCACCCCTGGCTACAGAAAAGACCGTTTTATTACAAGCTTGAGTTTCAACGGCTGAAACACAAAAGGTTTCCGTACAATACCAAGATGGATTAACAATGACTCCCCAAGAGGTACTAATTTCTTGTTTAAGTTGTTTCGGAGTCAAAGCTCCTAAAAAGTCAGGTTGATATTGTTCAGATAAAGTATTGAGCCATGGCTCAATATAATTAGATTCAAAGTTTTTTTCAGCAACTCCTATAGAACCTGTTTTAGTATCTTTGCTATGAATGTTGATACTACCAGCAATTTTGAGTTTTAGAGCCAGTTTATGTTCTACTAAATAAGACCAAATTTTCATCAACTCAACAAATCCTTTAGAAGGTCTGATTGCACCTACGAATAGCAGTGATTTTATGTCACTTTCGCAATTTTCTAAATTAGGAGTAAATATCTGATTATAAGAATTGTAAGCAACTGCTACTTTTTTATTCCACCCTGGCACAGCCCTAAAAGCATTGGCACAATCGATTGAAGGGCAAATAACACGATGACCACCAGCTTTGATAAAAGTAAAGACTAAAGCGAAACAACTATAGAGATGTAACCAAAGAAAAGTTTTTTTCAGAGATTGATTGCCAAATGTTAATGAAACACCATTCCAATGAGACTCATGAACAATTAAATAATCAAATTCTTTAGGTTCTACATCCTCATGTTTTAAGCAAACAAATTTAGAACACCACACCTGATTAGTAGCACTTAGGCAAACCTCAAATCCCCTATCATGTAATAGATTTGCCAATCTAACTGTCGAACCAAACATTCCTGAACCTGCAATATTACCCTCAAGAACTTGGTCAATTGATTTTTCAGAACTTAAAAATGCTGTTTTTTTTGGCAATGATACTAAAATTTTCATAATTTTGTCAGCAATTAATAAACATCCTCAAATGTTGCAATCTTATTCTACACATATATCCACTGTACTTTTTCAGAATAGATTGGAGCAAAGTTTAAGTTAATAATTGAGAAAGTGACGATAGAATTAAATTAAGCAACAGTATGTACTTTTAAGAAATTCATGACTTCTCTCGTCGCAGTAGAAAAGAAAAAGTTAGATAAACCACCATTAGATATTCACTATTTAGGCGATCGCGTTTTACGTCAACCAGCAAAGCGGATTGCCAAAGTTGATGATAATATTCGTCAACTAGTTAAAGATATGTTGCAAACCATGTATAGTGCTGATGGTATTGGTTTAGCAGCACCTCAAGTGGGAGTTAACAAGCAGCTTATTGTCATTGATTGTGAACCAGATAAGCCAGAAAATCCCCCATTAGTTTTAATAAATCCCAAAATTACTAGATACAGCAGTCAAACTTGTAATTCTGATGAAGGCTGCTTGAGCATTCCTGGAGTTTATTTAGAGGTTAATCGCCCCGAAGCCATAGAAGTTAGCTTTAAAGACGAACTAGGTAAACCTCGTAAGCTGCAAACTGCTGGCTTACTAGCTAGAGTGATTCAACACGAAATGGATCACCTGAATGGAGTCATGTTTGTCGATCGCGTCGAAAACGAGATAGCCCTAACGGAAGAATTAAAGAAAAAGGGGTTTGCTGTTAGCGCAGTCAAGCCAATTAAATAGTTGACCTGGTAAAGTAGAATGGGAACAATTATCGCTTCCTATCTAGCTTTGGAATCGCTGTTCTTCAAGGACAGCGAGGATGTCAATCAGCTGGAATTCCCCAGGTTGTAGGATCAGATAACTTCATTTTGTGACCATGTTTTTTCGGTCTTCCTTTTTCTAGATAAGCTCCAGGCACACGCCTTCACACAACGATTGGGGCGTAAACGGATTAATAAATCGGCATTAATATCCGCTGTCAATTTGATAAACTTGGCACAACCGTATTCACTATCCCATAAACTGATCGGTCTTTCTGGGAGATGTTTGCATACTTGTCTCAGTTGAAATGCGCCTTTACTAATCTGACTTTTCCCGCTAAGTCTGAAAAGAAGGCGAGGAAGGCATTATGGGCTTGAGGGAATTTTCAGGTATAGTAGAAAAAATTTCGAGAGTGCAGGTCAATAAATGTTGGAATGGTGGGTCAAAAATTTTGCCAGTCCTAAAGGATACACCTTCGGATATTGCCAGTTGGGAGATGAGCGGTTGAGCAATCGAGCTTTTTCTATCGGTAAGATTTTGAGTCAGGGATTTGGAAAAGCCTTCTCAGAAATCTTTCCTGGAGCGAAGGAGTTGAAAAGAGCCTATGAATTTTTGCCAACCCGAAAACAGAATTTAGTAAGATAATTGAGCCACACTGTCAGATGACAACTGCCGCCGCGGAGGAATATAAACTGGTCTTATCCGTAGGAGATACAACCTTTTTGGATTATCGCAGCATTAAGCTCAAAAGGGAAGGCTATGGTCCAACAGGAAATGGGGGGAATGGTCTAATCCTTCACAGTGCCTTGGCAATTGAACCAGAGCAAGGACAAACCTTGGGGTTACGAGGCGCAAAAACTATGGAATCGAGAACATAAGCCTAAGCCTCCCCAGGATGAAACTCCCCAGCAGAAAAAGCAACGACAGGCTCAGAAGCGAAAAGCAGCACGTCAAAGACCCTTTGCGGAGAAAGAATCTTATCAGAACCAATTCGATTTGAACAAGAAATTGATGTCCCAGCGACGGCTAATCGTAAAGGTGGAACTATTACAGGTTACTTATCTCCATCGAACTCAACCCGATGCAGAAGCGAGCGAAATTCTCAATTCAGTTCAGCTTCAAGTCTTAAAAGCCAAGGCTAGGCAAAAACTTCCGACTATTTTAACTGTTGCTTGGGCAGTAGAAGCTGTTGCTTATCTGGGGGGCTATCTCGAACATCGTCGGAAGACTGCCATTGGAATCCAAGTTCAGGAGCGTGGTTGGTTAAAATTACACGACCTTTGTGAGGGCTGGAAGCTTGCCCGAAACACTTAACGGGAAAAGTAAGCTTTACTAATAGGGCTTTCAAACGAGGTGATTCTTTCATGCCTTAAAGGCAGTGCCCAACTTCCCTTGTCTTCAGGAATCCAAGCCACTGTACTATAACCATGTCCGAAAGTAATCGGTTTACCTGAAATTACTTTAGCTCCATGTTCATAAGTTCTATCTTTGAGGGTTGGGGCTTCTGTTCTCGCCCAAGGAGTATGATCTCCAGCGATGATGGGTCTTTGATTGCTTGGTATTTCTCTCAGATACAATTTCATTAACTTCTGCCGATTCGGGCGACAATCATCTAGAGCTTCATATACACTTGACCACTTTCTTCGGAACACTGGGGAGAGTGATAATTCAGCAAAAGAATAGATGTTGCGAGTGACCAGAACCGCATCCATTAAATCCATCGTAGCATCTTTAGCCAGTCCTAATAGTTGATAGGCTTTATTTCTAAATTGTTGTAGTTTTTGGGCAGATTGAGTCAAGGTTATGGATAATCAGGTATAAATACTTAATTATCTCGTCCTTTTGCCCATTTTCCTTTGTGTTTTCCTCACTCAAAATCCTCTTCGCTACAGCACCAGACTTAACCGTTTAGTTTTGCTTGCAAAAGGTAGGAGTTAGTCTAAACTCCAGTTAATTGACCAGTGCCCAAATTTATTTTTGATTTATTTCAAAAGATAAACCACATCGACAGGTTTGGGTAGCATGGGGATTTTGGAAGCGAAATCCTCCGCCCATTAAATCTTCTGAATAATCTAATTTTGTTTCTTTTAAATAGAGATAAGATTGATGATCAATTACTAGAGAAATTCCTTCTACCTCAAAGTAATAATTGATTGATGAATCTTTTGTAGCGATGGATTCTAAGTCTAAAGTATAAAATAAACCAGAACAGCCCCCTTGCTTAACTTGCAACCGAAGGATACTGTCTGGTTGTTGACGACTCAATTTCATTCTTGTGATTTCTGCTGCTGCTGATTTACTAAGATGGATCATTGATAAATATTTTGGTTTTGATATCTGTATTCTTAGCAAATCCTACAACAAAACTATTCAAGCTGATGATAATTGACTTATTTATGGCGAGAGTAGTCATCTTGGAAACGAACGATATCGTCTTCTCCTAGATATTCTCCGTTTTGAACCTCAATGAGCACTAATTTAATTACTCCTGGGTTCTCTAAGCGGTGATTAGTACACTGAGGTACATAAGTAGACTGGTTACTGTTTAAAATCATTTCTTCACCGCCACAAATTACTTTCGCTGTACCAGATACTACTATCCAGTGTTCACTACGATGATGGTGCATTTGTAGACTTAACCGATGTCCAGGATTAACTTCAATACGTTTAATCTTGTAACCTCTTCCTTCTTCTAAAGTTGTAAATGAACCCCAAGGACGAATTTCTGTAGCAGCAACTTCAGAATTAACTAAAGATTCTGGTAAAGTTAGTTTTTTTTCGGCAGTTAGTGTAGCTTTTGTTGTAGTTTGAGACATTTTCTTGATCTTAATTTATATAGGTAATGAATCTGAGTTAGAAGTTTGAACCAGTAGGCTCTTAAAATAATAATTCCCACTTAAAGCAAAGATAACAACAAACATAAAAAAATAACAGGTGAATCGTTAAAAATAGGTATTTCTATACAGAATCTTTATAAAAAGAACCTAATTTTGAGGTTTGTGTTAGTAATAACTTCATTAATTTGAGTTAATTATAAAATTTCTAATTGGTTAGATACAATTCTGTGTATTATTAGTTAAAGAAATTTTCTTAAAATCGTGATTTTACTCAAACTATAAGCTATTTTTCATAAGTATTCCTATTAATACCATCATGGAATATTTGTAATCTCTTATACTGAATATTATTATGACCTCGACAAGTAATTAAGTATAAAAACTTATTTATTTCTGTTGTTGTCTATAAGCTAATGGATTAGTTGATTAAGTAAGAAACTAATCCATTAGCTGTTATTGCTTAATACTAGTGAATTTTCTGAGTAAATATTCTATAAGTACTGATAGCATCACGGATTTACTAACAGATTACTCTAAGATATATGATTTAAAGTAAATCTATACTAGGTTTTCAACCAATAGAATTTCAGATAAAAGAAAATATAAACCAGATCGATCAAGATAACTATTCCTTTAGTGAAGGGGAATTTCAGTAAGTTCATTAGTAAGGGATTGACCCCTAACACCAAAAGCAACTCAATTCCTGCAACCCATTTACCATAATGATTAATATCCCAATAAGAAAAAGGACTAATAAAACGATAATCACTAAAGGGGAAAAAATGGCGATGAGCATCATTATGATGAACTGGCAAATCTAACAAACAATGACAAATCATACTTAGACCCATAATCTTACCTGGATTCCAGCCAAGATAGGTAAAAATAATCAATCCAATTAAAGCCAGAGGAATGGAATGAGATGCAGCGATAATATTTTGCCATCTTGGTTCATAATAAGCCTCAGTCCAAATTTTTGATTCTGGTAATTGGTAAATAAATTTGGCTACAAAGTAAAAGATAAAAATCGAAATATCAGGCAAAATTGCTCCAACGGTAATAGCAACATTATCTTTAGGGGCAATGGTTTTTCCAAGGAGAGCTAAATTTAAAATGTAATGACTTGGGGTATTCATGATTTACCAAGATAAATTTTTCGGGAATTGGGTTCAAGGTAAATCCATCCTAAATCCTGAAGACGGTTAAGCAAATTGGAGATGGTAATACCTAATTCATCTTTCATTTGGTAAAGATGCTGCCATTTAGTTAAATCTTTGCCTTTGCTGAGTTGAATTAGAATATGCTGAGGCATCAATAGACATCCTGCAAAGTATTGTGCTTGCCACTCGATACCATTAATATCATCCGCAGTACGACATAACAAAGGCTCAACATTAACATTAATACCTTTATTTTGTAAGCGAATTTTTCTTTCTACTTCTTGTTGATTAATATGTAACACCCAATGTCCGATTTCATGGGCAATGGTTGATTCGCCAAAACCACCACGAAGTTGCGGTATATCTTCGTTGATTTCAATCAATTTCTCTAGGGGTAAAATTCTAGCTGCAATTTGTCCCTGAGTGTCATCGGGGATAGAATCCCAGACTAAGTCTAAGCCTAAAAATTCTGCTACCCTACTAGAATCTAGAGGCCATTTAGGAGCATAATTAGGCTTGGCTTGCATTTGTCGCAATACATTAAGAGCCTGAGACTCAATTTCTAGCTTGGAAAGAAATCTAAAGGGGTGAAAAACATTCACAGTGTTAGTACAGAAAGGAATACGACTTATTTTAGTTCCTCGGATTTAATTGCTTCTTGTAAAACCTTCTCGGCAAATTCAGGATTTTCTCGCATCCGTCGAAATAAAGTCGGCATACTTTTATAATGTCTTTTTAGTAGGTCTTCTTCTTGATGAGGAATTCTACCTGCTAAGAAAATCAACTCCTCTTGATCTAAGTCAAGACTGCGGGCTAAACCTCTAATTACTTCTTCTTTTGGGGCATAATCTGCTCGGTTGTTTTCAAGTTTCGATAGATAGGTAAAATCTAGTCCTAAAACTTTTGCTAAGTCTCTTTGAGAATAGCCTTTATCTTTTCTAGCTTGACGAATTAGTTTACCAAAGTCTTGTGTCACTGTTTTTATCCTCTAGGTTATAAATAATATGATGCTGAAATATCAGTTCAAGTTTTAATCTCTTAATCAAGATTATTTTAGTTTGAATAAACCATCAACCTAATTGTATCCTAAACAGGATAGGTTCACTAGAACACCGATTCAGTAATCGAAAACTAAGCAGTGCCTGCGTTTGAAGTAAATAGCTGTGGGTCTTCTTTTAACAGTCTTACCAGTACATGAAGATTATGGCATGGTTCAAATCAGGGTTACAAAACAAATAAGTATTGATGGCTTGAAAACAGAAAGCGTAATACAGCATACTGAGAGGACAAAAAATTATTCCTGAAACTTTGTGGAGAAGAATGGGTCACAACTC
>JASJDF010000097.1 GCA_030065715.1 Xenococcaceae cyanobacterium MO_188.B19
AGCCTTTCATGAAAACTAGGATTTTGTTGTCTTGAACTAATTTATCGAGTTTTGCTTTTAATTCTGGTGTCATAACTGTGTTTTTCCGATGTTTCTGATGTAATTAACTTATAGCTCTGAATGAGGAGGGATGTTAAACCCTCCCTCCAACAGTTTGCCAAGCTTCAGGGGTGTAAGTTTTTAGAGACAACGCATGGATTGCTTCTGATGCCATGGCATCATTAACAGCAGCATAAACCATTTGATGTTGCTTGACTCGGCTTTTTCCTGCAAACTCAGGAGACACGATAATTGCTTCAAAATGCTCTCCGTCTCCTGCTACTTCAACTTTAGCTTCAGGAAATTGCTCTTGAATCATGGTTTTTACTTGTTGGGGATTAATCATATTAATGTTCTGAAACCAAATTGCTTTAGAAATTATTGTGACTTATTTCTTGGTACCAATACAACACAGAATATTGCCTTATCTTAACGACTAGAATTAGGCTCGGATAAAGCCTCTTCCACAAAACCAATTTCTAATAACTGTTGATAAGATTTTTTTCCTAGCTCGCTTCTAGGATTTTGAGAACGAATTACTTGAATTAGCAGAGGTACAGATAATTCTGGTTGATTTTGAGCGCGGTGAACCAAAGCTAATTGATAAGTAGCTTCGTCGCGCATTTGTCCTGTTGCTAAAGCTTTTTGACGCTGTTGATCGGCAATACGATTTTCGATACCTGAAAAACTATCGTACAATTCCAGATAAAAGTTAGATAACTGATTGAAAACTTGACGAGCATTTTGTAATTTTTTGGCTGCGCCATCATAGTCTTGGTTATCTATAGCTTGACTAGCTTCATTCATTAATTTTTTGCCCCCTTCCAGGCTCAGAAGACTATCAGACTGAGCTAGAAGCAAGGCATTGTGGAGATTAGGAGCATCCTCAGTAATAGAATCTCTTAAGGCTAGTTGTTGAGCAATTACAGGATTAGAGGCTATAATTGCACTTCCAAATATGCCACAAGCCAAGGGTAAAGATAGTAAATACTTAATATTAAGACCACTAATCCTTGATATTAATCTAGTCATTTTTGTAATCCTATAATAAACATAACTGTGTTAGAGCTTAGGGTATCTTATCATTTTGGTTATTAATTGATTGCACCTGATTTTACTAGCTCTGGTTTAGGGTGGGAAAATAGACATTAAAATAATCTTTAAGGTTCCCTATGTATCCTTATATAACTTGCTGCCTAGTCTTCTTTTTTGTGCTACTTAGTGGTTGTCAAAAAGATAATTCTCAAGATTATAATTTGCCCCAACACTCGGACATTCAAGTTTTTTTTAATCATCGGCATACGGGAGAAAAACAATATACTGATTCTTACCGAAAAATTCAACGTCCAGGAGACAATTTAGAAGCAGTTATTATAGAGGCAATTAATTCGGCTCAAGTTAGTATCGATGTTGCTGTTCAAGAGTTTCAGCTACCAGAAATTGCTTTGGCTCTTAGTAAAAAAAAGCAGCAAGGAGTAAAAATAAGGGTTATTGTTGACAATAATTATAGTCGTTCTTGGAGTGATTATAGTCAGCAAGAAATAGAACGACTCCCAGCTAGAGAACGCGATCGCTATGAGCGATATTTTCAATTAATAGATGCCAATCAAGATGGAAATTTAAGTAAGGAAGAAATTGCCAACAGAGATGCTTTGGTAATTTTACAAAATTCTGATATTCCTCTGATTGATGATACTGCTGATGGCTCTAAAGGCAGTGGTTTAATGCACCACAAGTTTATAATTATTGATGGTAAAAAAATTATTACTGGTTCAGCAAATTTCACTTTAAGTGGTATTCATGGAGATTTTAGCAACTCTAAAACTCAAGGTAATGTTAATAATTTGCTCAAAATTCACAATGCTGAATTAGCTCAATTATTTACAGAAGAATTTGATTATATGTGGGGGGATGGAGTAGCAGGAAGTGAAGATAGTCAATTTGGCTTGGATAAGCCTTGGCGTTCTTCTCAAACAATAAGATGGAATAATACAACTATTACAGTTCAATTTTCTCCCACTTCTAAGAAAAAAGATTGGCAACTAAGCACTAATGGGTTGATTGGAAAAACTTTGGATAATGGGATTGCTTCGATTAATTTGGCTTTATTCGTATTTAGTGAGCAGAAATTAGCAGATATTTTACAAGAAGAATCTGAGGAAGGGGTAAAAATCAAAGCTTTAATTGATAAAGAATTTGTGTTTCGAGATTATAGCGAAGGGTTAGATATGTTGGGTGTTGCTTTAAGTAAAAACTGCAAATATGAAGCTAATAATAACCCTTGGAGAAATCCCCTTGAAACAGTAGGAATAGCTGACTTACCTACTGGAGATAAAATGCACCATAAGTTTGCTACAGTTAATCATGATATTGTGATTACTGGTTCTCATAATTGGTCTAATACAGCTAATCGAAATAATGATGAAACCCTTTTAATTATTCAAAATGAGACTGTAGCCAAACATTTTTTACACGAATTTAATCGGCTTTATCGCAGTGCTAAAGTAGGTGTGCCAAAGTATCTTAAAAATAAGATACTAAAACAAAAAAAACAATGTTCTTAAGATTCAAATATTATCTTAAACTTTGATATTTTATATTTGTTCTTATTTTGTAATAAATATTTTTATTCTGGCTATAATCTTCTTTTCTTAAAGTTTAATAATTGTGTAGATAGTCTTGTTTAACATATATGTATTATGATAACAATATTTTTAGATAATTAACTGCCTTTAAAATAATGATTCGTTTTCAAGAAATTACAAATTCTACAGGGATATCTTACTCAGGTCCAAGCTACGGTGCTTCTTGGGGTGACTTTAACGGTGATATTTACCCCGATCTGTATGTGAGTAATCATGGAACTCCTGGAATCCTTTATCTCAACCAAGGCGATGGAACCTTTACCGATGTTACCGCTGAAATCTTTTTACAAGACCTAAAGGGAGATGCTCATGGAGCAGCCTGGTCTGACTTTGATAACGATGGCGACCAAGATTTGATTCAGCTAGTAGGAGGAGGAAGAGGTGTTGGAACTGGTGCCAATCAGATGTATGTTAATGGCGGAGGAAAACTAGAAGATCGAGCCAGTGAACTCGGCATTGATTATCCTCTTTCAAGGGGTCGCACTCCTCTCTGGCTTGACTTCGACAACGATGGTTGGCTAGATCTATTTGCAGGAGCAGCATCTCGCCCTGATGGTCAAGCACCACCTACTATCTTTCGTCAGACTGCTGATGGATTTGAGGATAGTAGTTCCACTGTAGGTTTTGACCTTTCTCAAGCTTTCTTTGGTTTTCTCTCCGATCTTTCTGGAGATAGAAACTTGGATGTTGTCTTTAAACTTGGTTTCTTAGCCGTCTATGATTTTACGTCTATACCTTTTGAAAAAATCACTACTACTTTTAAATCTCCTCCTATTAATGCTAGAGATATAGTAAGTGGAGACTTCAACGGCGACCTGCGACCAGATTTATACTTGACCCGAAGCGGTATAGCATCAGATTTAGTGCAAGAGGATTCTAATACGGCTAAAGCAAAAATTGTCTCCCAAAGCGATCGCAAAGGCATTAAGTTTGATAGTACGGGAACCATTACATTTGACTTTAACCTTAATTCTCTACCTTCTCTATATCCTGATATCTATATTGGAGCAGGTGGTTTTAACCCCAATGGGTTAAATTTTACCTTGTCTTCTGACAATCCTGATGTACAGGGTATTTTTCCCCATACTCCTGGAGTAGATCGAGGGATTTATATTGGCTATGATTCTGAGTTACAACATTGGCAAATATTAGTATCGAGTCCAGATAAAGTTGAGCTTCTCGCTCTCATTGAGACTAACGAACCTATCTCTGATTTAACTGCTATTGGTTTTAATCCTAATTTACTCGGTGAAGACCAACTGTTGATTAATACAGAACAGGGACTAATTGACAAGAGCCAGGAGTCAGGGATTAATAGTATTCCAGTTGCTGGGAATAGCGTTGTTAGTGGCGACTTTGATAACGACATGGATCTTGACCTCTATATGGTTGCAACTGGTCCTGCTGGCAACCGCTCGAATATCCTGTATGAAAATCAGGGGGATGGAACTTTTATAGCTGTTTCTGATGCTGGTGGAGCTACAGGTACTAGATTAGGAGTGGGTGATTCAGTTGTGACTGCTGATTACGATTTTGACGGGTTTCTTGATTTGTTTATAACGAATGGTCAAAGCCTGCGACCATTAAATCAAGATGGTGCTTATCAATTGTTTCACAATCAAGGTAATGACAACCACTGGTTGCAAATCGACTTAGAAGGAGTAAAGTCGAATCGAGATGGGATTGGAGCGCAGGTTTTTGTCACAACTGGTGGCGTTACCCAATTACGAGAACAAAATGGTGGTATGCATCGTTCCTCACAAAATCATCAACGCCTGCATTTTGGACTTGCCGACAATACCAAAGTAGATGAAATACTGATTAAATGGCCCAGTGGCAAAGAACAGAAAATTCAGAATATTCCTGCCAATCAGTTGCTTCACATCATTGAACCTTCTGAGTTATTTACCCCAGGAAAGCCTGCTTATATGGTTGGCTCTGAATCAGGAGTGTTTGTGTGGAAAGAGACCTTTGATGGTGCATATCAGCTTCGTACTGTTGGTTCTCAAAACTCAACCCAGTTTCTCATCAATCTTATTTCTACTAAGGAATTACAAGATATAACTCCATTTTCTCTGGAGACACATGATCAGTTAGAAGAGAGTGAGTTTGGTTTTTCTTTAGACTCTAAACTCTTTAGTGGGCAAGATGGTCTTGATTTTCACCTGGCACCAGGGGCAAAAGCTCTCTTTTCCGTGACTCAAGATGGTGTTGCTAATCCTCGCCAACTCCATTTTGGCAATGAAGGGACTCCTCTATCTCCTACTGGCTGGATTTTGGATTCAGGGGAATTGCCCGCCAGAACAGCTTTTAATGGGGGTAAAGATTTGGGGTTATTTGTAGGAACAGGAGCTACTTCGGATGTATTGGAATTTAGATGGACTGGCGATCGCAATTTACATAGGGCTAATTTAACTGCGATCGCTGATACTAGTACAGCAACCTTTGTCCCTTTTGGAATAGATCAGGGTGGCGGAGGAAAAGATATTGTTACACCATTAAACAATGGAGTAAAGATTGAGGGAAATGTAGGAAGTGGGATAGATGGTCTGGATGTTAATTTGACAGAGCCAGTCAAGATCGGATTTTCTTATCAGCAAGATGATTTATTTCAACCCCATTATGTCAATCCTTTGGGCGAATCATTAGGATTACCCAATGCTTATGAACTCCCTCTAGCCGAGCCTTATAACCAACCCCAATATAATGCTGCCCAAGACAAAGGACTTTTCTTATGGCAAGACAGAGAATCTGGTATGTGGGAATTAAGAGCCACTGCTGGTGGGGATAGGGCTAATTATGTGGGTTCTATTTTCGCTAACCTTGCTGCTGAATCAGTTGAAGGAGTAAAACTGGAGCCTAATGATGTTTTAGATACAACTAACGTTTTGCAGATTGATTTTAATCTCAAAGTTGTGGGTAGTGGTCAAGATGGTGTGAGGTTTAAATTTCCTGATGAAGCGAATTTAACTTTCTATTTGGAAGGTGGCTCGGAACCATTAAGAATTGGCTCTAATCAATGGAGAGTTAGTAAAGTGCCTCTAGACCTTAGTGGTTGGTAACTTACAGCAGTTTTCAATAAATAAACCATAATAGGAGATAAATAGGTTTTACTTAAATCTTGCACCAGTACAAAAAACTAAATAATGAGCTAGAGACTAGGTGCAAGATCTCAGTTTTACTGAAGATGAATTTAGACAATTGCTTTAGTAATAGTGAAAAAACACTCTCTTTACCAAAATCTCATTAGATGTAGCTTTTTAATATTTGCTATTTCATCTTTATATTATCTTTTAAATAAAAGAGGATATATACCACCAGTTAAGTATTTGTTTTCTCAAGTAAAAGTAAAAAATAATTTAAAATTAGTATCTACTTCTAGTGAGTTACTTAACTATCAGTTACCAATTACAGAAATAATTATTGCTCCAATTGATAAATCTCAAACAGCAATTTTAATTGAAAAATCTCAGTATCGTTTAACTATTTATTATCAAAACCAAGCGATAAAATCTTATCCTGTAGTTTTTGGTCAGAATCCTGTCGGGGATAAATTACAAGAAAGAGACATGAAAACTCCAGAAGGGATATTTAAAGTAAGAGATTTATATCCTCATAATAGTTGGTCAAAATTTATTTGGCTGGATTATCCTAATGATGATTCTTGGTCAAAACATCTAGAAGCTAAAAAATCGGGTAAAATTAAAGTATCTGCTGCTATTGGTGGAGAAATAGGTATTCATGGAGTTCCTGACAATAGCGATTTATTAATTGATAATAGGGATAACTGGACTTGGGGATGTATTTCTTTGAAGAATAAAGATGTTGACGAAATTTATTCTGTAATTCAAACAGGCACAATTGTCAAAATAATTCCCTAAATTCAATAGTTATAGAATATAACATGACTCAAAAAACTTATGAAGTTGTAATAGTTGGTGCTGGTGTTTGTGGAACATCTTTGCTTTATACATTGAGCAAATATACCAACGTTAAAAATATTGCGATTATTGAAAAAGAATCAGCAGTAGCTTTAATTAATTCTCATAAAAATAGTAATAGCCAAACTCTACACTTTGGTGATATTGAAACTAACTATACTCTAGAAAAAGCTCGTAAAGTAAATAAAGCATCTACCCTCGTAAAAAATTATCTTCTAACAAACGATTCAAAACAAAAAATATATACTAAATACCATAAAATGGTTTTAGCTGTTGGAGCAGAACAAACTGCTAAAATGAAGCAAAGATATCAAGAATTTAAACAGCTATTTCCTGATTTACAATTAATCGATAGAGATAAAATAAAACAATTAGAACCAAAGGTTTTAGAAGCTAGAGAAACTACAGAGTTAGTAACGGCTTTATATACAAAAGAAGGCTATACCATTAATTTTCAAAATCTCGCTCAATCTTTTTTAGATAATGCTGTAGAAACTAGCACTAAAAATATTGATGTGATGATGAATCACAAGGTAGTAAATATCACAAAAAAAGATAATTATTATATAATTAAAACTTCTAAGAAAACTCTTAAAGCTAAAACTGTAGCTGTTACCGCAGGAGCCCATAGTTTATTATTAGCTAAATCTTTAGGTTATGGACAAAATTATGCTTTGCTTAGTGTAGCAGGAAGTTTTTATTTTGCACCAGAATTACTCAACGGAAAAGTCTATACGGTACAACTGAAAAAACTACCTTTTGCAGCAATTCATGGCGATCCAGAAGTTGATGATCAAAACACAACTCGCTTTGGTCCAACAGCTAAAGTTTTACCTATGTTGGAGCGTCATAATTATGCAACTGTTTTAGAATATTTTCAAACAGCAGGCTTAAGTTTTAACGCGATCGCAAGTTTTTTTAAAATTCTTTCTGACCTAACTATTCTCAGATATATTATCTTGAATTTGCTCTATGATGTACCAGTTATAGGCAAAAGATTATTTATCAAACAAGTTAAAAAAATTGTTCCTTCTGTCAAAGTTAAAGACTTAACCTTTGCCAAAGGATATGGTGGAGTAAGACCACAAATTGTCAATCTAAATACTCAAAGTTTAGAGTTAGGAGAAGCCAAAATTACAGGAGATCAAATTATCTTTAATATTACTCCTTCTCCAGGAGCTTCTACTTGTTTACAAAATGCTCAAGATGACACAGTAAAGTTAATTTCTTTTTTAGGAAATAACTATAAATTTAATCAAGAGGGATTTTTGCAAGATTTATCTCAAACAACAGTTATTAATAAATAACACTAAGCCAGAGAGTTACTTTTGATAACTGGTATTAGGTGTTGAAAAATCGACTAACCACAGTCTTGGATAATATTCTCCTTCAACGACAGAAACCGAACAATTATTTTTTTCTTGAAACTTAATCAAAGACTCTTCTGATATATTCCAAATTAAAACTTCACTAAAACCATCTTGTTTTACTAGAGGTATTTTATCTGAAGTAGTGAGTAATAGTCTCACTTTATTTTCTAGCCAGTAACTTAGTGATATTATCATTCCAACATTAGCATTTTGGCTATTGCTTATTACTAGTGGCTTTTCATATTGGTTAATACTATTAGCAATTTCTGGATTATAGTAACCTACTGATTTATTCCACCAACTATCAGCTTGAGAAGAAACACCACAGGATACTATACCTAAAATTATTAGTAGGCTAAAAATAGTAAGCCTTATTTTGCTTTTAAAAAAATTCTTGCTACCCAACCAATAAGCAATACTCAGTTGTACTCCTAATAAACCAGGAATAAAATATCTAGTGTTAACTGATTTTTGCCCACCTTGAATCAAATCTGGCAAAATCAAACCTAATGCAGGAATAGTAATTAAACATACGATCAATAAATAAACATTAGATTTAGTATGCTGATAAAGATAGATAGTAGTTACAGTCAAGAAAATTAAAAATATTATAGTAATTCTAGGAGCAATCAACCAATTTATTTGAGGATGAAAATCCCAAGCAATACTATTCAAATGTAACTCCCAAGAAGACAAAAGATTAATAAAAGGTTTAGGTGAATTTGTCCAATTTGTTCTATTTTGGAATTCATCGTATTGTATGTAGACAATAAATAGCCAAGGTAAAAATAATATTACTGATAATAATTGTGCTAAAAAGCAATAAACTAAAGTTTTTGTGATTTTGAATTTAGTTAATAGAAGAATATATATGGTATGGGAAAATCCAAGTAATGCTGATAATATAGAAATATAAAAATTTATACATAAACTAAGACTATAAATTATCCACCAAGAATTTTTTTGACTTTTAATCGCTTGAATCAATGCAGTAGAACATACTAAAATAGCAACTGTCCATAAACTATACTCCCTAGCTTCTTGAGCATAAAGTACATGAACAGGAGATACAGCCACTAAAACTACTGCTATTAAACCAACATTGACTGACTTAAATAGTTCCCAACACAACCAAAAAATAGCAGGAAAAACGAGAAAACTAATAAGAACAGCAAGACTGCGACTAGATAAGATCGAGCTACCAAATATGCCTTGCCAACCACGGGATAAAATATAAAATAGTGGTGGATGTTCGGGGTGTTCTAGAAGTTTATTAAAAGTATCTTTCCAAGTTTTTTCAGGAATTATTTTTTGATATTTGAGTAAATCTTGAGGCTCAATGATTTTTCCTGAAAATGCTTCCGTTATAATTTCATAGTCTTTATATCCACTAACTCGAATTGAAGTGTAAACTTCATCATGCCAATAAATTTTTTTATCAATATTATAGCAACGAAAAAATATACCAATAGCTAAAACTATTGCACATAATATCAACCACCAGCGACGTTTAGCATTTAACATTAGACGAATAACCACATTTAATAATTACTTGGTCTAGCTAAATTTTCAAACTTAGTAAACTCTCCTTGGAAAATCAACTTTACTGTTCCGACGGGACCATTTCTATGTTTAACAATAATTGCTTCTGCAATGCCTCGATCTGGTGTGTCAGGATTGTAATATTCATCGCGATATAGCATAATTACTAAATCTGCATCTTGTTCGATGGAGTTATGAACAATAATATTATTAGCAATAAAATTATGATGTTTGGGGACAGTCAGATCATAGACATCAGTTTCTCCAATATATTCAATAGACACTATTTTATCCCAATGGACATCACGGGCTGCCGAACTTGGTTCGACAGTCGTGTCCTCATAAATATCACTGTTTGCCAACTGAGTAATTGTATCTGATTTAACAGCAGTAGCTAATTTTACAGCTGTATTTCGACTAATATCTTTACTAGTATTAACTATATAACAAGTTCCGAATTTGATACATTTTGGAATAGCTATTGTTTCACCAATTTCTAAGTTGTCTAATCTTGACCAACTGTTAATAGTTAAAAACTTATGATTAGCTGTAGCATTTATAGTTCTTCCCAAAGCTGTAGTTAAACGAAATACTGGTTTAATACCTGTACAAAAAGCATTTGTTACTAAAGTAGGTTCAATTTTGTTAGTATCGTTATTTAATGACCAAACTGTAAATCCTGATGACCCAGCTAAATCTCTAATTGGTACTTCTAAGCCATTTTCTAAAGTTACTAAAGTATTCCCACTTAAACACCCTGATTCTCTCAAGTCGGATAACATTGGACGCTTATTATTTCTTTGTTCTACACCGCGACTTAACTGAGACAAAGCAATAATTGGAGCATTTACTTCCCTGGCTAAACCTTTCAGACTTCGGGTAATCTTAGATAGTTCCTGTACCCTATTATCACTACCACTACCTTCCATTAATTGTAAATAGTCTAGTAATACTAAACCTAGTTCTGATTTAAGCTGTCCTTGTAACCTGCGAACTTGCGATCGCATTTGCATGACGGAGAGATTAGCGGTGTCATCGATATAAACAGGTAATTCAGACAGACTTCCAACGCCATCAACCAAAGATTCTATTTCATTTTGGCTAATTCTTCCAGATCGTAAGCGATTACTAGCAATTTTAGATTCACTAGCTAACATTCTTTGTGCTAGTTGCTCTCTAGACATCTCTAAACTAAAGATAGCAATAGGAAGTCGTTGTTTTTTGGCGATATTTTGAGCTATGTTTAAAGCCATAGCGGTTTTTCCCATTGACGGGCGACCAGCAAGGATAATTAAATCAGAACGACTAAAACCACTAGTAATAGCATCTAAATCATAAAAACCCGAAGGAATACCTGGTAATGCTGTCTCTTGGTGTAGCTCTTCAATAGTATTAAAAGCATTGATTAAGGTATCAGAAATTGCGACAAGTCCTTGTTGGGGTCTTTCTTGCGAGAGACGAAAGATTTTTTGTTCCGACTCATCTAAAACAACTTCTAAATCTTTAGTGGTGTCATAACCTAATTCTACGATTTCGTGTCCAGAAGTAATTAATTGGCGACGCGCATATTTATTCATCACCAAGTTAGCATAGCGATCTATATTGACTGCGGATACAGTACGATTTACTAACTGCGCTAATTTGGTTGTACCTCCTATATCTTCTAAAAGGCTATGATCGGCAAGATAACTACTAACAGACATTAAGTCTGTAGGTTTTCCTTGAGAGTGAAGAGTTTGGGCTGCATGATAAATTTGTTGATGGGATTGTAGAGAGAAAGCTTCTTTTACTAGAGTATCGGCAACTCGCACCATTGCTTCGGGGTCGAGTAAGATTCCTCCTAAGATTGCTTCTTCTGCTTCGATGTTAACTGGAGGCAACTTGTCATTGATCATTGATCATTTATCATTTTTACGATACGCCTTATTGTAAGTTAGCAGCGAAATCCAACATCTGTAATGATCTTGAAGCTGTTTGGCTAGGTTAAAATTTCTTAAGATTATCGGTAAACTTAAACAAAATATAAGAAATCAACAAAATGGAAAAAAAGCAAGAGGTCTAGTAATGTGTCATTGAGCATTTAAAATATGAAGATATATAACTAGCTCGTAAATAGATTTCCTCTTATGTTTAATTGGTTTCGTCGTCAGCATAATGAACAAGCTCCTACCGAAGAAAATAAAGAAAAAGCTCCCGAAACTACTAAGGTAGAAACAGAAAAGCCTACGGATACTAAATCCGCAGAAGACAAACTTGCTCAAGCAAGAGCTGCGTTTCTGAATATTCAGAAACGCAAAAAAGAATTAGCTATAAGCACTTCTGAAGAGGAAATCTCAACTAAATCAGAATCAACAGAAACTAGTGTAGAAGAGGAAACTACAGAAAAAGAGGTTGAAGTTACTACAGCAGAAGCAGAGAAAGTTGTAGAAGAAACCACCACAACTACTGAAGCTCAAGCTAGTACCCCAGAAGCAGAAACTCCAACTGCAACACCAGAAGTACCAGAAGAAACCAAAACTGAAGAGATTCCTAAAAATGTCCCTGCTTGGATGCAAAAATCCCAAGGATTAGAAAAACTCAAAGAAACAGCAATTATAGAAGAAGAAGAGCCAGAAATAGACGAAGATTTTATCTGGTCAGTTAATGTTTTAGCGGGGGAAGGAAGAAGACCAGAAGATATCTCAGAAGAAGAAATTACTTGGCTGACAAAACTGCGCCAGGGATTAGGGAAAACTCGTAATAGTCTGATTTTCCAATTAAAATCGATAGTCGGTCAAGGACCTTTAAATAAAGACGCGGTAATGGAAATTGAAGCTCTATTATTGCAAGCAGATGTGGGAATCGAGGCTACTGATTATATTATTGAAACCTTACAGGAAAAACTTAAAGAAGAAGCTCTCCCACCAGAACAAGCGATCGCATATCTTAAAGAAATTTTACAAGAGATTCTCGATAAACCTCTAGAAGGACAAGACAATCAAGACTTTGTCCCCGAAAAAGATCAATTTAATATCTGGTTACTTACAGGAGTTAATGGGGCAGGAAAAACTACCACCATCGGTAAACTAGCTAATATGGCAAACCAATCAGGTTATACCTGTCTCATTGCAGCAGCCGATACTTTCCGTGCAGCAGCAGTACAACAAGTGCAAGTATGGGGAGAAAGAAGTAATACAGAAGTTATTGCCAACCCTGGACAAAATATCGATCCTGCATCTGTTGTGTATGATGCTGTTTCCGCAGCCAACGCCCGCAACACTGAATTACTGTTAGTAGATACGGCGGGAAGACTGCAAAATAAGAAGAATTTAATGGCAGAATTAGCTAAAATCCGCCGTGTCATTGACAAAAAAGCTCCTAATGCCCAAATAGAATCCTTATTAGTGTTAGATGCAACCTTGGGGCAAAATGGCTTACGCCAAGCACAGGTATTTAGTGAAGCAGCCCAATTAAGTGGTGTAGTCTTAACTAAACTCGATGGTAGTGCCAAGGGGGGTGTGGCTTTAGCTGTTGCTAAACAACTTAACCTACCAATCAGGTTTATTGGCGCAGGAGAAGGAATTGAAGATTTACGTCCTTTTTCTAGTTATGAGTTTGTCGAAGCTTTACTTGAAGGTTAGGAATCGGGATTGAAATGAATAGCTTGAGCTGCTGATAATTCTTTAGCTCCTGCTTTCATGATCTCGATATGCTCTTGGGACCAGTTAAAAGGACTTTGGCAATGATGGGCAACCAATAAACCCCATAATCCTTTAGAAGTTAGGATGGGAACAACTAAATTAGCCCGAACCTGTATGCTCTCTAAAAAATCTTGGTGACATTGAGCAATGGGTGCAGTAGCAATATCGGCGATCGCATTTACCCTACCATTAAGATATAAATCGGCATATTCTTGATTAAAGCATTCATCTGCTCCTGTTTCGCCGAAAATTGAATATTCAAAGGAGCTGAGAGATTCAAAAGTTACCCTTCCTTCCCATTGAGTATAAAAATAGTATAAAACTACACGATCAACATTTAGTTGCTTTCTAATTCTGTTGGTTACATTCTGAACTAAATTATCTTCTGCAAGTTTTTTTCCTAAACGATTTAGCAATCTATTTAAACCAGGATCGGACATGAGCGTTATTTAAAATGCGAGTGGGAATTTCCACCCCGTTTAAGGGGGCAGGGATGAAAACGGACACGAAGTGCCTCGCGCAGCCAGACCGTGATAACTTGTGGGTCATAGATTTACACTTTTGATACACAATCTTTATTTAGCAGGGCTTTTAGGCGTTGTATAATACTTTACAATACGCACCTTGAATTATGAATAGCAACTAGATGGTTCTGTCGAAAAGTCCTCCTGTTGCAGTCCCTTCGACAGGTAAAAGTTGCTAGGGAGGAGCTAAGTAATCTGTATTAGCAAAATACAGAAAATTGATAGAAAGTATCTACAACCAAACTTTTGTTTGGAAGTAGTAGATGGGCAGACACGCCCCAAAGTAGTCTAAATTAGTTGGTAGTTCAAGCACTCGTTTTCGAGAGAATCTTTGATTCTATGCCTCCGCTATCAATGTTGTTTAAAAGCTCGCACCGGTTCAGGCTGCGA
>JASJDF010000098.1 GCA_030065715.1 Xenococcaceae cyanobacterium MO_188.B19
GTAATTATCATAGTCACAAGCTACAACCAATCAACTATGAACCATCTTAATTTTAGTTAATTTCACCGATAAAAGAAAAGATATAACCTATTAATTTCTTTTGTTTTTTGATTCTTTTGGGTGTTTTTTCTTGATGCAATACTTAAGTATAAAAAGTAAATAGCAATAGTATTTTGTCAAGCAAGTTATTACTATTTATTACTTTAAAAAATTGAAACTTGTAACAACAAAATTTCAAAAAGAAAGGTTGAAATAACTATTGACATTGCCCCACCCATATAGGTTATCAATGATACAGATAGTTTTAAACCTAATATATCTAAATTACAGCAGGTTTGAAAATATTTAAAATCACTATCAAATAGTGATTTACTATCAAAGTTCGTATTTAGTTTGTCGAATTAGGTATTTTGTAATACTGGTCAAAATTCTATTAATTAGATTTACTAAGAAAATATCAAGCTAATAATATTCTAATTTGGAATATATTATAGCTTCTCTTATGTTACTTCAACTCTACTAAAGTGTTGGAATATTTTGTATAGCTTTTGATGAATTACGCTAATTCAAATAAGTATTTATTACTGCTTAGTTCTTTTTTCTTTCGGCAACACCGAATAATCTACTTGCTTGTTTTAGCTTTATTATGGGTTGTATTGTCAGCGAAAGTCACTATGTCTAATCCTAATCGAGTTTGTTTTACTCCCGAACCAGGTGATAGTAATTCTTTTGGGTTGTCTGTAGCTATTAATGATAAATATTTAGCTATTGGCGACCCAGGTGCAAATCACGTCATTATCTATACTCGTGATAATTCTGGTCAATGGGTTAGAACTAAAAAAATCTTTCCCCCAAAAAACTCTACCCCTTATAAATACAATAGTGGTTTTGGTAGAAATTTACAGTTAGATGGAGATGTTTTAGTTATTAGTGCAATAACCTATCAAGAGACAAGAGATGTAACTAATCCAGAGGATTTTCAGCAGAGAACTATATTAACGTCAATTTTTTATGGAAGATACTTAATAAAACTTGACTCAGAAACAGAAACAAAAGCTATTGATTTACCTGTAGAAAAAAAACCAGGATTTGTTAAGTTTAATTTGTTATCTGAAGGCAAAATTAAAAGTATTACGCTACCAGATCGAGGAGAAGATAGGTTCGGAGAAAGTTTTGCACTACACAACAACCTACTTTTAGTAGGTTCTCCATCTGACTATGAGGAAAGAGGAGCTTGGTTATTTGATATAAATCATTTAGACAATGAGCCTCTTAAAATAACTTATCCAGATGTAGATATAGGACAAAGCGTAGCAATTTCCGAACAGTTTTTAGCTTTGGGAGAGGATGGTATTCCTAGGTACAGACCTTTTACTTTTACGAACCAAGATCCACAAAAAACTCTGATTAGAAATATTCGCAGTGGCTCAACCACAATTATTGATGGAGTAGGTGAGCTATCTTTAAGTGGAAATATTTTAGCGAGGATGCTTCCTCGTTCAGCTGATCGTGAACAAACTTCTCTTCTAGAAGTATTTCGTCTTGATGATAATGCTACCCCACGCCTAATAACAAAGCATGAATATTATTTGAGCCGAGCTTGGGTACAAAATGCTTTTCTCGTAACCGTTGAAAGTAACTATAATGATGAAATTTTCAAGGTCTGTGTAGAATCTATATTTTAAACAAACAGTAAACATTCTATTTTTTATTTATTTAAATTAATCAGAGGCTATTTATAAGGTAAAGATTAAAAAGACCGATAAGGGAGCTTATTGAAATTCTTATTCGCAAATAACATGGCAATCCTTTACTATATAAGAGTTACAGAAATTACAAATTTCAAAAGTTTTCGGAGTCTAACAGAAGAGGTATGAATTGTACTACTAATAAAAATCACTAAAATCCAACAATAACTTTTCCCATAAATATAGCCAAAGTAATAGTTGCAATATGCTGAGGTAAAACTATCAAAAAAGGTTTACGAACAATTTTTTGAGTTAATACTATAGAGAATAAAACTCCAAACACCAAAGTAGTACCTTGTAAAAATGAAATTACAGCGGGATGAGCCACTATAATTGGTAAACTATCACCATTTAGTCCAAAAGTTGCCATAGTTACAGGTAATATTCTTCCTCCTTCTGTTAATCCTAAGCGTAAATAATGAGCTAAATTTCCTGCTAAAACTAAGGGAAGATAACCATAAGCTAATTCAATAAATTTTCGTGGTCTAATTTTTTTTATTTTACAGAATAAGCTAATAATTAGTTGAGCGAACAAAGGTAGAACAATTGGTAAAATTAATATTCCTATAGCTATTAAACTATGGTTAGTAAATTGCTCCAAAGATAAGTTTAAATGAAATCTAGTTTCAATTTCTGGCAAGCGATGCAGAAAAACAACATTTAGTAAGAGAAAGAGTAAAGCTACTTCATAACTTTTGGGATTATGAGTTGTCCATAATTCGATACCAGGAGGACGTAAATTAAATTCTACCGAACGATGGGGACAAGCTTTTAAACAAGTCATGCATAGTACACAATCTTTATTATCTTCTAGTTGTGCTGGATGGGAATATAAGGGACAGCCATCAGTTTCCATTCCTTCTCCTTTAGCTGCGCCTCCTTTATAACATTGATAAGTGGTACATTCAGCAGAACAAGTACCCTGTTGTGCTCTTAATTCTGTCATTGAAAGTTTAGCAAACATCCCATTCATTCCTCCAATAGGACAGAGATAACGACACCAAAATCTCCGTTCAAATATTGCAGAAAATATCATGGCTCCTGCGGTGATTAGTAATAGTAAGCAAGCAGAAAGATAAGCTGTATTTTCTAAATTCCAAAGTTCTTCCCAAAGTAAAATAAGAGCAAATAAACCAAATAAAAACCAACCACCATATTTTTCTGCTAGGGAACGATTCCACTTTTTTAATTCTCTAGGAAATAAATATAAAGAGAGTTTTTGAGTAATTTCTCCATAAATCATAAAAGGGCATACAGCACACCACACTCGACCCACAAAGGGAAATATTATTAATATTAAAGTCCACCACCAAGCCCAAAATAAATTAAGGGCAAAGTTTTCTTGTCTATTTTGTGGTGCAATAAATAAAACCGCAACGATAAAGGCAAAAAATGGCACAGTAAACCAATAATTTATCTTATCAGGATACCAATCACTGCGTAAAAAATAACGTAGTTGAGGATATTTATTTAAGAGATTGACACGGTATTGTTTTTTCTTAGTTTGAGATTGCCAAACTATTTCTTCTGTAATATCATCACAACCTTGTAATTGAGTTAAAGCTCGTCCAATAATACTTTCTAATTCTCTTAAGTTATTGGGAAAATCATAAGCTTGGAGTTTTCTTAGTGCTTCAGGAGTTAGACGAGATTTTTGACAGCAATTTCTGCGACTAATTAGGTTAACATAATAGTGTGCTTGTTCTTCCAAATCTGCTTTCCGAACTCTTAAAGGTGGTACTTTAATAGTGATTTTTACTAAAGCATCTATGATGGTAATTTTTTGTTCTGAAATAATAATAATCTGGGCTTGATTAACTTTTATTTTTGGAGAGTTATTTTTATCTCTAACTATAGAACTATATTCATTAGTTTCAAGTAAATTAGCAATTTTAGGTAAAAGTTCTTGAGGTAGTTGTTGAATATTGTTTAAGATTAAAGTGCCTTTACCCAAAGCTTCGATTAATCCTGGCTTTCCACCTTCTCTTCCAAATAATTCTGCACCACTGGTTTGTATTTTGTCACAATCTATTTTGATTATTGGTTCTTTGCGATAGGATGAGCCAAAATGAATTAATGCTGCTAAATTATCTTTTTCTAATCCTGGTTCACCAAAAATTAGAGTTGAATCTCTGGTTTCTGAAGCATTTTTTATCTGCGATCGCAGATTTCTAGCATATCTGCTTTTACCAATTACCCCTCGTTTCGCTTTACTAACTAGATAGGGTCTTAAAATTACTTGTCTTTCTTGCTCAAAGTTTAATTGAGAAGTTAAATCTTTGACTTGTTCGGCTAATTGTTGGGATAAGGCTTGGGTTATTTCAGGATATTCTTTGAGTAACTCCCTAAATTCTTCCCTAGAAATAGATAGTAATTGTACCTCGCTAATGGCTTTAACTGAATACTGAGTTGGTTGATTTAGTAATAAAGCATATAAATTTAAAGCTGAACCTGGTAATAAGCTCAGAAGCTGGCTTTTACTGTTACTTTCACTTTCTAATCTGCCCGAAATAACAATATATAAGCTTTCTGGGTTGGTATCCTCGGTAATAAAACTCTGATCCTTAGCAATAGTTATCTCTTGGAGCTTTGAAGCAAGTATATCTAAAATTTTTGAGGGTAATATACTTAAAGCTGTTCTTTCTTGTAAAAAAATAACTAAGTTATCAGAGTTCATGACTTGTTCATTTATAGCTTAAGCAAATGATAGAACCATTAACCCTCCTAGTGCCCCTGTTTTTACTAAGTTTAATTATTCTAGCTGCGGTTTTTTTCAGTAATCAGAGTTAATCTTTTTCCTGTAGAAAGATGCAAAGTGAAACAGCTCGCTGTAGTTTTAGACACAATTTAGCTAGATTTTTGATAATTAACTATTTCTTAGATAATCTGATGCCAAATAATGAATTTAATCATAGAATGCTAATAGTCTAAAAAAATATTGGCTTAAATAAAATATTTAATTCAAAATTATACATCCAGAATAGAATAGCAAGTATTTGATATCCTCCCACAAGATGCAGATTCAAAATTCAATCAATCAACAAGTACAAGATACTATTACAGCCAGTCAAAACCATCTACTCTCTATTCAATATCCAGAAGGTTATTGGTGGGCAGAACTAGAATCTAATGTTACGATCACCGCAGAAATAGTACTATTGCACAAAATATGGGGGACAGATACTACCAGACCCCTAGATAAAATTACCACTTATTTGCGATCGCAGCAACGTAAACATGGTGGTTGGGAACTATTTTATGGTGATGGAGGAGATTTAAGCACTTCTGTAGAAGCTTATATGGCGTTGCGTTTGTTGGGAGTACCAGCCAACGATCCTGCTTTAGTACAAGCCAAAAAATTCATCTTAAAACGGGGTGGTATTAGTAAAACTCGTGTTTTTACCAAATTTCATCTAGCTCTCATTGGTTGTTATGACTGGGATGGTATTCCTTCAGTTCCCTCTTGGTTGATGTTACTTCCCGATGATTTTCCCTTTACTATTTACGAATTGTCCAGTTGGGCTAGGGGTAGCACAGTACCACTAATAATTGTATTCGATCAAAAACCAATTTTTGCCGTAGAGCCTACGATTAACCTAGATGAATTGTATCTAGAAGGAATCGAAAATGTCCGCTACGAATTACCCAAAAATAATGATTGGACAGATATCTTTGTCCATCTTGACTCTGGGTTCAAACTGGCAGAAACTCTAAATTTAGTGCCTTTTCGTCAAGAAGGATTAAAAGCAGCAGAAAAATGGATCTTAGAAAGACAAGAAGCTACTGGAGACTGGGGAGGAATCATTCCTGCAATGTTAAATTCTCTCCTAGCTTTACGCACGCTCAACTACGATGTTCATGACCCCATTATACAAAAGGGACTTACTGCGATCGATAACTTTGCTATCGAAACAGAAGATAGCTATCGAGTGCAACCCTGTATCTCTCCAGTTTGGGATACTGCTTGGTGTATCAGAGCATTAATCGAATCAGGCTTAAATCCTGATAACCCTGTATTAGTTAAAGCAGGAGAATGGTTATTAGATAAACAAATATTAGATTATGGAGACTGGATAATAAAAAGTCCTAATGCTCAACCTGGAGGTTGGGCATTTGAATTTGATAATCGCTTTTATCCCGATATCGATGACTCCGCAGTGGTAGTAATGGCTTTAGATGCAGCCAAGCTACACCAAGAATCTCGCAAACAAAAAGCGATCGCCCGTGCCTTACAATGGATACAGTCAATGCAATGTAAAGAAGGAGGATGGGCTGCTTTTGACATTGACAACGATCAAGAATGGCTTAACTTACTTCCCTACAGCGATCTTAAAGCAACTATCGATCCTAACACTGCCGATGTTACCGCCAGAGTCTTAGAAATGGTTGGTCAGTGCAACCTTCCCATGAAAAGGGGACAAGTCAAAGACGCAATTAGATACATCCTAGAAGAACAAGAATCCGATGGTAGTTGGTTTGGTCGTTGGGGAGTTAACTATATATATGGTACTAGTGGGGTACTCTCTGCCTTAGCAGTCATTGCTCCAGAAAGCTGCAAAATTCATATAGATAAAGGTGCAGCATGGCTAATAAGCTGTCAAAACCCCGATGGTGGATGGGGCGAAACCTGTCGCAGCTATGACGATCCTTCTCTCAAAGGCAAAGGAGTAAGCACCGCTTCTCAAACCGCCTGGGCTTTAATTGGATTACTTGCAGCAACCCAAGCTACAGGATGTCCAGCCAATGAAGCCATTGAAAAAGGTGTAAATTATCTTATTGCTACTCAAAAACCTGATGGAACTTGGGACGAAGACCAATTTACAGGAACAGGCTTTCCTAGTCAATTTTATCTCAAATATCATATGTACCAACAATACTTTCCCTTACTTGCTTTAGGAAGATATCAGTTGTCTTGTATATAGTCAACTTACAGGAGATTGTATTTCAATCTAAGAAGTATTTGTCTGCGTCTTAATTATTACAGAGCGTCCAACAAAATTAGATTTGTTGGACGCTCATCTTAATCAAATATTCTTTAAAAAACGCCTTTTCTCAAACAGTTAGAAAAGACGCTGATAACTAGTTATATTTGGCAAAAAAGTGAAATATCAAGGAATTTAATTATGAGGATGAAGAAAGCAGAGAAACTTAACTATATAGTTTCAGTTTTCACCCCCATATCTAATTCTTACCTAGCCATTAATAACTGGAGCAGTAAAAGCTACAGGAGCGGATTCGCCAGCAGCTAGGTCTAAGGGGAAGTTGTGCGCGTTTCTTTCGTGCATTACTTCAAATCCTAAATTTGCTCTGTTTAAAACATCAGCCCAAGTGTTAATTACATGACCTTGAGAATCAAGAATTGATTGATTGAAGTTAAAGCCATTGAGGTTGAATGCCATAGTTGAGATACCCATAGCAGTAAACCAGATGCCAACTACAGGCCATGCACCCAAGAAGAAGTGTAAGCTACGGCTGTTGTTGAAAGAAGCATATTGGAAGATTAAACGACCAAAGTAACCATGAGCAGCTACGATGTTGTAAGTTTCTTCTTCTTGTCCGAATTTATAACCATAGTTCTGAGATTCAGTTTCAGTAGTTTCCCGTACTAAGGAAGAAGTTACCAAAGAACCGTGCATTGCGGAGAATAGAGAACCACCAAACACACCAGCTACACCCAGCATATGGAAGGGGTGCATTAAAATATTGTGTTCAGCTTGGAAGACCAACATGAAGTTGAAGGTTCCAGAAATTCCCAAGGGCATTCCATCGGAGAAGGAACCTTGTCCCAGAGGATAGATTAAGAATACTGCTGTAGCTGCGGATACAGGTGCGGAGTATGCAACACAAATCCAAGGACGCATTCCCAGACGGAACGACAGTTCCCACTGACGACCCATCCAGCAGAAAATTCCAATTAAGAAGTGGAATACTACTAATTGATAAGGGCCACCGTTGTATAACCACTCGTCAAGAGAAGCAGCTTCCCAAATAGGATAAAAGTGCAAGCCAATGGCGTTAGAAGAAGGAACAACTGCACCAGAAATGATGTTGTTGCCATATAAAAGAGAGCCGGCTACAGGTTCGCGGATTCCGTCGATATCGACAGGAGGAGCAGCGATGAAAGCAATAATGAAACAAATAGTTGCAGAGAGCAAGCAGGGAATCATTAATACACCAAACCAACCGACATAGATGCGGTTATTGGTGCTAGTAACCCACTGACAAAAACGCTCCCACAAACTATAACTTTGGTCTTTACCTAAAGCAGTAGTCATAGTTATTCGTAATGGGTTAATTTTGTTTTGTGTAATTGAATTTTAGGCAATTGGTATCTTGCCTTACATTTCTAAGTATATTTACATCTGTTTGAATTGCAACATAACTTTTAGTTAACTTTTATAAGTTTATTTTGCTAATTTTATCGGTATATTACTGAATTTTAAAAAAATATAATTTTGCCAATATTTTGCCAATAAAAGTTAAACTTTTGTATCTTAAACTAGTCTTTGTACTATTGATTTTTCTAGTTCTGTTAATTGTCGATATTCTCCTGGTTGGAGCGATTCAAGAGAAAAATCGTGAAATTGAGCTAATTTATTGGATGATTTAGAATTTTTTTTACTATTACAAATCTTAACACTAATTCTTACCCTCACTAACCTAAGAGTGGGAAATCCTACAGCTGCTGTCATTCGCCTTACTTGTCTATTTCTTCCTTCAGTAAGAGTCATTTCTAACCAACAAGTAGGAATAGTTTTACGGTAACGAATAGGTGGATTTCTGGGAGGTAAATTTGGTTCTTCCGGCAAAATTTTAACAGAGGCTTTACGAGTCCGATAATCTTTGATTACTACTCCTTGACGCAGTTGTTGCAATGCTGCTTTGTCAGGGATTTTTTCTACTTGCACCCAATAAGTACGATGATGGGCAAATTTACGATGTGCCAGGCGATGTTGTAACTTACCATTATCGGTTAATAATAAAAGACCTTCACTATCTTTATCCAATCTACCTATAGGATAAATTTCAGGTATAGGAATATAGTCTTTTAGGGTTTTACGTTTTATTGCTTCATTATTACTGTCCGTAAATTGGCATAAAACATCATAGGGTTTATAGAAAAGAATACATTTCATAAATTAAATAATGAATTTTATTCAGGAAAAAAACTTTTCGACGCAGCGCACAAATATTTCAACCCCCATGCTTAAAACACTTTCATCGAAATCAAAACGGGGATGATGATGAGGATAGGCTAAGTCCCGATCTGGATTAGCACTACCAAGAAAAAAGTAACAACCTGGCACTTGTTGTAGGAAAAAAGACATATCTTCTCCTCCCATAGTTTGACATTCTGGAACTACCCCTAGGGGAGTTTCAACTACTTCAGTTGCTATAGTACCGACTAACTTAGCTATTTCAGGATGATTAATAGTTGGGGGATAAAGTTGCCAATAGTCTAGATCGTAGGTTGCACCATGACTCTGACAAACTCCTGCAATAATAGCTTCAATTCTTTCTCCGATAAATTGCTCTAGTTGAGGATTGAAATAGCGCACTGTTCCACTCATGGTAGTGCTATCTGCAATCACATTTAGGGCTGTTCCTCCATGAAGTGTTCCGACAGTAACTACTGCGCAATCTAGGGGATTGACATTACGTGCCACGATGGTTTGTAGGGCATTGACAATCTGAGATGCTACTACAATTGAGTCAATAGTTTGGTCTGGCATTGCACCATGACCACCCTTACCCAAAATAGTACAACGAAAGCATTCTACTGCTGCCATTAAGGCTCCACTTCTCACTCCTATGGTTCCTAGAGGTAAGTTATTCCAGATATGTAAGCCGATAATAGCATCAACATCAGGGTTTTTAAGCACTCCTGCTTCAATCATCGGTTTGGCACCACCAGGTCCTTCTTCGGCTGGTTGAAAGATAATTTTGACTGTACCTGAGATGACTTCACGATGTTGAGATAAATAGTAGGCTGTGCCAAGAGCGATCGCAACATGACCATCATGTCCACAGGCGTGCATCTTACCATCGTGTAAAGAACGATAAGGTACTTGATTGGCTTCTTGAATCGGCAAAGCATCCATATCCGCACGAATAGCAAGAACTTTACCAGGTCTTTTTCCTTCAATAGTTGCCACAATACCCGTCTTAGCAATTTGGGTTTGATGGGGTATTTGCCATTCTTGCAGTTTACGACTAATAAAATCGGCAGTAATTATTTCTTCAAAGCCTAATTCTGGTTTTTGGTGAATACTACGTCGCCATTCTACTAGTTGGTTTTGTAGTGCCAAAATTGAGGCACGGATAGAAGTTAAGGGAAGAGAATTAGAGGGGGAAACAGTAAAAGTCATAGAATATCTTGTAATTGAATTTCTGATATAACTACTATAAATAAGGATTTAGATTACCCAGTCTTGTGGGCTATTTGGCTGATTTTAGCCATCAAATTACGTTAATGTACTGATGTCTTACAGTGGTAATTATAGATAGTATCTAGAGAATTATAAGTAAGTCGATGCTATAGTGCAAAAACCTTAAATTTTCATCTAAAGTTTTTGCTCATTATTACCAACTATATTAACTGTCATTTTTCCAGTTTTAGCTGATGAGTAGGATCAGTATTTTATGTGTTAGTAACGAACTAACTAATTTGCCTCTACAGGTAAAGTTAGGAGATCTCCTCCATAGGGAGGCAGGAAACGCTCAACCAAAATTTAGGGCTGGATGCGATCGCATAAATTACTCCCTGCTCACTGCCAAAACGGAAATCACCGGATTACAATTAGTTCAACAACATTCTCCTCATATAGTTATCTGTGAATTAAGTTCTTCCATTGACGGCTATAGTTTTTTAAAACAAATCAGACAAAATCAGAATACTTCAATTATTCCTGTGATTTTTTTGAGTAATACTTTTGATTCTGCTGAACATCGTAAAGCGATGGAAATGGGAGCTGATGATATTTTGTTTGCGCCTTATTCTGAATTGGATTTAAATAAAGCGATCGCAGCAAGATTAACGAGACACAATCTGGTACTGGAGCAGTCGCAACAAAAACTAGAAGAATTACGCCACAACATAGCTGCTTTTTTACCCCATGAAATACGGACAGCTTTAACAGGAATTATCGCTGGAACAGAATTACTCCTCAACAGCACTATGCCTCTTGATTCTTGTGTGATCAAAGAATTGCTTAACTGTATCAATTTATCAGGCAAAAGATTATCTCGATTAGCTCATAACTTCCTACTATACTCAGAACTCAAAACATTTGCTGACGACCAAATAAAAATTCAAGATTTACAAAATCAAAAGACTGACTCAGTCCGCAAGAGTATCGCGCAGATCACTGTTAAACAAGCCCAGCAGCATCATCGTCAAGATGATTTAATCTTAGACTTACAAGAAACTTCCATTAACATTAGCCCATTTTATCTAATGAAATTGGTAGAAGAGTTAACTGATAACGCTTGTAAATTTTCTCAACCAGGAACTCCGATAAAAATTCGCTCACGGATTAAAAACAATTATCTCTTCTTATCTGTCTGCGATCGCGGTAGAGGCATGACATCTCAACAGATTAAAGAAATTGGCTTAGGACTTCAGTTTGAGCGATCTATTTATGAACAGCAAGGATTTGGTTTGGGATTAGCGATCGCTAAAGATTTAGTCAGATTACATGGAGGAAATTTACAAATCAGTAGCATTCCTCAAAAAAGCACAACAGTTACCCTAAGTTTTCCCCTACCTAAATCCTCTCTTAAAAAACAGCTCAGTATAGTTGCTCCCCCCTGTCAAAGCCTCAGAAATTCAAGGCTCGAAAAAGTTTAAGATCAATCAGACTAATTTAAATCAAAAATAAATTTTACAAAATCTTTCTTTCTAAAGCTTCCTAAATAGCCAACATAGCTTTATAAATAAATTACAACAACCAAAGTTGCAAGAGGAGATTTCCCAATTGAAAAAAATCGAAGCAATTATTCGCCCTTTTAAACTCGATGAAGTCAAAATAGCTCTAGTCAATGCTGGAGTAGTAGGTATGACAGTTTCTGAAGTTCGGGGATTCGGTCGTCAAAAAGGACAAACCGAGCGTTATCGTGGTTCAGAATACACAGTAGAGTTTCTACAGAAGCTCAAAATTGAAATTGTCATTGAAGATAACCAAGTAGATATGGTGGTAGATAAAATTATCGCTGCTGCAAGGACTGGAGAAATTGGTGATGGCAAAATATTCGTCTATCCGATAAATGAAATTGTCCGTATTCGCACGGGAGAAAAGAACGTCGAAGCAGTGTAAGTATTAGCAACTAATTAATTTTTTTATCAGAATGAGAAGACCCTAAAACTCCGTCTTCTTATTCTCGATTCCCCTGATTAACTAAAACTACTAACTTTAATCACCTACTTGCTAAAGTAGAATAAAAGTAGTGCAAATAGTGCAAGATGAACTAGTCATTTTTGATATTATGAACAAAATTCAATCCTGTATTAGTCTGATCGATAAAGCTCTAGAAGCTTATATTGTTCCAGAAAAAGAGTCGCACGAAATGGTATTGAAACCTTTTAAAGATTTTCCTACAGACGGCTCTCTCTCGGAACGAGATCACATTCACTACCTTTTGAGGGAAATGGCTGCAATCAAGAAAATTCTTGAAAGTTGATGGTTTAAAAGTGTAGAGATATTTTTTTTCTTGGAGGCTAATCAATCCATTTAATCTCAAAATCCTCGTCATCTGACTCTTCTATCAATGAATTAGTCTGATTCCCAACAGATTCTAGTTGTAAAGTGTCGAAGGAAAACTTACGGCGACCTTTGGAGCGATACATATCTCTAAAGGGTGATACATCAAACTCTTGAGGAAATAAATACATCAAGAAAAAATCTAAGGTTGTGGACTTAAGAATGCCCTGTAAAACTGCAACTGTTCCAAAACGAATGCCAGTAGATTTTTGCTCGTTTAAAATTAGTTTAATATCTTTCTCCTTTAATAATGCAGCTTCTTTCAAATACCAACCCAATGGCTTGGACAATTGTTGTTTATGTTGAAGTATACGCAACCAATCTTGAGCAAAAAAATCAGCAGTTTCGGGATTAATCCAACCTCTGGTGGCAAGAATTTCACCTAAAAGCAGATCAGGACGATACGCTTGGTCTTGCAAAGCGACTTGAATCTGAGCAACAGAAACCAAGTCAGCCTCAAGCAAAATTGTTCCGAGACGTTTTGGCATTAAATCAAGAGCTGGCTTTTGGGGAAAAGAATTTTGATCCAGAGGATTGATAATCGACATAACGGATAATAAGTTTAATGTTAAATTTCAAAAGTAAGATTTCAACACCGTGCTTAGATATGCTTTCTGTCCTAAAGGATACACCTTCGGATAATCGAGAGCATCCCCCACGGTCAGTTTTTTTACAATTATATTACAGATAAATTTTAAATGAGTTCAGAGAGTACTAAAAGAACTCTTCAAAATAACTGACTATAGAGTCTATTATAATCCAGTGATTTTAGAGTTAGTAGTTATAATTTTGTTCACTGTTAAAAAATTAATAAAAAAAGGCAGACTAGGAAAAGTCTACCTAACTGTTACGGATCAGAATTTTTTAAATTTCGAGATTTAGTTAACCACCAGCAACCGCAGGAACTATACTTACTTCATCTCCATCTTGTAGAGAAGTATCCGTATTATCAAGAAAACGGATATCTTCACTATTTACATAAAGATTTAGAAAGCGACGAGGCTTACCAGTTTCATCACAAATACGAGCTTTGATCCCAGGACAATTTATTTCTAGAGCATCAATTAACTCATCAATGTTACTACCACTACATTCGATAGTAGCTTGATTGTTGGTGAATTTTTGTAGAGGGGTGGGAATTAATACTTTTACAGCCATATTTTTCAGTAATCAGTTATCAGTAATCAGTTATCAGTTATCAGTTGTCAGTGAGCAGTGAGCAGTTATCAGTTATTTGATGAGTAGTTAGTAACTAACCAATGACCAATAACTAATTAAACAATAGTTTGTTGCCATTCTAGACGCTCTAGGGTGCGAGAACGTTCTAAAGCACGCTCGAAGCTATCAAGTTTGGGTTCAATTAATAAAGGTTCGCCAATGTAGCCTTGTACTGCTTCTTGGGTTTTGAGACCATTACCAGTAATATAAGCCACAGTAGTTTCTTCTGGGTCAATTTTGCCAGCTTCTGCTAACTTTTTCAGTACTGCAATAGTAGTACCACCTGCGGTTTCGGTGAAGATACCTTCAGTTTCTGCTAGTAATTTCATTCCTTCAACGATTTCTGCATCGGTAACAGCTTCGATATTACCGTTGGTTTTGTTGGCTACTTCTAAAGCATA
>JASJDF010000099.1 GCA_030065715.1 Xenococcaceae cyanobacterium MO_188.B19
GTAAAAACTGAATTCATGATATTATCCCTTAATAAGTGTATGTGGTTTGTGTTTGTGGGTGGTTTTTGTTTTCCTATTTAAAAACTACCCAGTTTTATTTCAAAACCGATCATCACTAAAAAAGTTTTTTTGAGAAAGCCTGAATCCAAGAGTGTAATATCATTTCCCTTGAAGATTGCTATAGATAATTGACACGGAGATAAGGGAGACAAGGCAGACAAGGCAGACAAGGCAGATTAATTTGTGATTCCCTAATTTTAAGAATTGGTATAAGAGAAAGAAGGGAGATTTATAGATAATTCAAGCAAAATCTCGTGGGTTTTGCTTCGTTCCAATATAGTAGTAGGGTGGGCAATGCCCACCCTACCTGAGAAAAAATTAATTAGATTTGCTATCTATTTGTCACAAGCTCTGGCTCATTTTCTATGGTTACGGGTGCTTTATTAGAAGATTTAAACCATCCTTTGTATTTAGTCGTGGTAATTATGACGAAGAGTAAATCTAAGCCCACAAAAGCAGCAACAGCAAATACAGAATCTCCTGTACCGAAACCATAACTGTGTAACCCAGTACCGAGAACAAAGTTTACTCCATACCAAGCCATTAATACGGCATTAAATGCCACAACACTGGTGACAGCCATACCGAAATCAGCTAACCAACCAACTAAACGCCCGTGAAGGGGTACAACGTAACACATTAAAGCGATTAATGCCCAAGTTTCTTTAGTATCCCATCCCCAGAAACGTCCCCAAGCATAGTGCGCCCAGATACCGCCCAGAATAATTCCTGTGGTAAGTAATAACACTCCGACCTGTAAGACTCCATAATTCCATTTACCGAGGCTGCGAATTCTAGCTTTAGCTTGGGGGGCAAATAGATAATGTCCTAAGATAATGTGACCTAATCCCAATGCCAGGGCAAAAGCAGCATAACTTAGGGTAATAGTAGGAACATGAATGCTCAACCAAAAGTTGTCTCTGAGTACTGGGACTAGAGGTTTGATAGTAGGATCGAGTATGGCAGGGAGACTATCCGCTAGTATCAAACAAACTATAGATAATGGTGCAGCAGCTAATAAGTAATATTTAGCACGATAGATACATTCAAATAATAACGCGATGGCGGTAATTCCGAAACTTACCCAAATTACAGATTCATACATATTAGTGACAGGAGGTCTGCCAGCAATTTGCATTCTTTCGAGGAAGCCGTAACCGTGAATAAGTAAACCAGTACTGAATATTCCCACCGCACCCCAATAGAAGTCTAAGGATTTAAACAGCAATACCAGTAACATGATTAAAAATCCCAAGGCATAAATCATCCAAGCTTTAGCAAAAGGATGCAAGCCATAAAATCTCACTTCTCTAGCTAAAGTAGCTGTATCAGGATAAATACTGGGGCTAAGATTATCTAATTTAGTTTGCAGTTCACCAGCAATATTACCTAAACTAATTTGATCTTGGGGATTGTTGCGATAGGTTTGCTTGAGATTATCATAGTCTGCAATGAGAGACTGCACAGAGTCAGCATTATAATATTGTTCTGCTTCTGGGATACCTACCCAATTACCTTTAATATCTGTGGGATGAGGTACTAAAGGAAGATTATCATTACCCACTGTTTCTACAGTTAAAGCCAATCTATCTTCAATAGTCAAAGCTTCTCTTTCATCTCTATTTAGATCAATCCCTGCAACTTGTTTCTCTTTAGTAGCTACCAGAACATCCCTCAGAGGAGACTGGATTAACTCAGAAAAACTAAAATATTTACGCTCAGGATCCAGTCCTAATTGCTCTTTTAGGGGACGATAACTAAATAAAATGAAAGGTTCTTCATTCCAATTACGGTTATTAAGCCATAAAGAAAGATAGGTATCAAGATAATTTAGTTTTATACCATCTGAAGTTTCATAGCTAGTTCTACCATGAAGTTGGGCTACAGTTTCTCTAGCTACCGTATCTAGAGGTTTTTTCCTTCCTTCTAGTTGTACAGCTAAGTCTTTTAAAGGTTCAATAGGGGATGGTTGGAAATTACTAATTGGTAAAACCAAAATGGAAATTCCCAATACCAGCCCGATAATAAATTTTATGATTCTCACGGTATATTAAGGTCTCTCAAGAAATTCGCTATATAAAATTATAAGTAATTAGCCTCTCAAGAAATTAGGATTATGTATTTAACTAGTAAGCACATAGTAAAACTTAGTAGTTGGGGACTAGCTGTTTTATGGAGTTTTAGTCTTACTATTAGCGGACATAAACTCATTTTAGTGTCAGCTAATGCTGTTACTGCCCCCAGTGGCGTAGTTTCTTTTAATAAGTCTCCTCGTTTGATCGATGCTCATACAACTTTTAGTGGTACTAGGATCCGAGGTGCAATCTATTATTTTGATGTTGAGTTACCTCAAGATGCAGGAGAACCACTGGAACAAATTGTCATTCGTCAGCGTCAAGGGCAACAAGATATTAAATTTAGGCTAGATAGAACAGTAGCTTATAGGGGAACTCATCGTAAGAAAAAAGCACCATTAAATATCGCCAGTGTTACTCAAGATCCAGATAGCCAAGCAATTACAATTGTTTTTGATGATTATATTAACCCTGGTACGACTTTTACTGTAGGAGTTAAGCCTAGAAGAAATCCTTTTTATGACGGAATTTATCTATTTGGTGTTACAGCTTTTCCTGCTGGAGAAGAATCTAACGGTTTGTATTTGGGTGTAGGTAGATTCCACTTTTATCGGCTCGGAGATTACTTCTAATTTTAGATAGATAAATTTTTGATAATCCACAGAAATATAAAAAAAGATTATCGAATTTATGTCGATTGTGTGTCGTTGGAAAATTTAAAGGGTATAGGAAAAAGTTTTTCTCAAGTTTTTCTGTGGAGTCAATTTATCTAATATAAAACTATAGTTAACCTCCTATACATAAAAAGCCTGCCTAAGCAGACTAGAAAAGTAAGAGGGGGATATATATCTGATTTAAATTTTGCTAGATCCTGGCAGGTAAAGATTTTAGCCTTTTGCCAAGTGTTAAAGCTATTAAGCTAAAATCTTAGGTCTTTATCTTGCTTAATTAACCATTGCAATCAATTACTGTGGTTTAAAGCATCTGATTATCTTCTAGATCATTAAAGTTACTTATGCTGGACTTTTTTAAAATTTCTTTGTCTTGTGTTGGTGATATTTCAGCGTGCATTGAGAATAACTGGTGTAGTTTATAAATCCGATCTACTGAGTTTAATTTGTACATTTCTTTTTGTGTTTGTGGTTTGTTGTTTGTATATTGAAAATTTAAATAAAAAAAGTTAAAAACTTGGAAAGATCAGAATTAAAAAATTTTACAAGTGTTTTTGATCCTTTTGCTGGCTAACTTATAAGGATTTTGGAGATATTATCTCAATTTGTTAAGAAGAAATAATTTATTGTTTTGAGCGGAAATTATCAATAGTCTTGTCGGTAAATCATCAATATTTAAACTTCTAAAGAATAAGTAAAAATACTCACCAAGCCGAAAAATAGCGATTACATCAGAATAATTGAGAGGAATTGTATGATTAGTTACTAAAATTTCAGACCGTCACTAAATTGTGTAATGATTGAAATTATTTGCAAGATAGTTAAATTCTTTAAAACTATGTCCCAATTACTTGAAGACTATCGCAATCTTCTGACAGATTTAGTAACCCGTTATCAGACTCAGATAGATTTTTTAACTATTCGCCTTGAAGAAGCAGAAAGTACAGATATTTTACTTCGGGGAGATAGGATTGAAACTCTGAGTGAAAGCTTGGCTTTAGGAGGACAAGTAAGAGCTTGTTATAAGGGAGGATGGGGTTTCGCAGCTTTTAATGATTTATCCACACTCCAAGATAAAATTGAAGAAGCGATCGCATCAGCTAAAATTATTGGGGATGATCAAACCATACTCGCACCAGTAGAACCAATACAGACAGTTTGTACCTTACCCCTAACTGGAATTGACCCTCGTAACATACCTTTAACTGAAAAAAAAGCTTTATGCGATCGCTATAATTCCCTACTTCAACAATATAGCGATCTGATAACCACCAGTTCCGTCAGATATGGGGATAGTACCCAAAGGATTATTTTAGTCACTTCTGAAGGAACAGCGATCGAGCAATCTTGGTCAGATCTGGAAATGCGCTTTTCTGCGACAGCTAGAAAGGGGGAAACTGTCCAAACAGGAAGAGAAACCACAGGATCGAGGAAAGCTTACCAAGACTTAGAAAATTTAGAAGCACAAGTGCAGGGTGCAGCAGCAAGAGCCGTTCAGGCTTTATCTTTACCCTCTATTAAAGGAGGCACTTATCGAGTTGTAATTGACCCCATCCTAACGGGTTTATTCGTTCATGAAGCTTTTGGACATCTTTCTGAAGCGGACATGACTTACGAAAACCCCGATCTCTTAGAAGTGATGAGTATGGGAAAATCCTTTGGCTCACAAGAATTGCAGATTTATGATGGAGCCTTACCCGAAGGACATAGAGGTAGCTACTACTATGATGATGAAGGTACCCCAGCCACTACCACCCAATTAATCAAAGATGGGGTCTTGGTGGGACGCTTACACTCGCGAGAAACCGCAGGAAGATTAGGAGAAAAACCTACAGGAAATGCTCGCTGTTTGAGCTATCATTATCCTCCTCTAGTCAGAATGACCAATACTTGGATTGAAAGGGGTAAAACTCCTGTGGCTGATTTATTTCAAAATATCGATGAGGGAGTCTATGCTTGTAACTGGTTAGGGGGAATGACTAACGGAGAAATGTTCACTTTTAGTGCAGGGGAAGCTTGGATGATTCGCAATGGAGAATTAGCCGAGCCTGTGAGAGATGTTACTTTATCGGGCAATGTCTTTAAAACCTTAGCTAATATTGAAGCCATTGGAGATGATTTTTATTGGGATGAATCTGGTGGTTGTGGTAAAGGAGGGCAAAACGGTTTACCCGTCGGTTGTGGAGGTCCCAGTCTTAGAGTTAAAGATGTAGTAGTTGGCGGTGATGCCTAATCTATGAGACCGAGAGTATTAAATTGATCTAAAAAGCATGAGTCAAAAATACCAAGCTAATAAAATTATTACTTCCTTAGCTATTATTACAGCTGCTTTAGGTTTAGCTTATGCACCCATACCAGGAGTGAAACAAACTATTATTGTTGTCAGTGGCACAGAATTAAAAGAACCACTCCAAGAATTAGAAACTAGATTTGAGCAAAACAATTCTAATATCGACTTACAACTAAAATTTCAAGGTTCTCAAGATATTGTTAATAATTACCTTGCTCAAAAAAATGACTTTAACCCAGCTATTTTAATACCTGCAAACGCACAAATCCTAGAAGAATTAAGCACTCGCTGGCAAGCCTCTAATAATAGTAAACCTTTTTATAATCAACCAACAGCGATCGCAAAAACTATTTTGGTCGCAATTGCCTGGCAAGAAAGAGGTAAAGCTATTTTTTCTGATGGCAAATTTTCTTGGTCTAAAATAGAACAAGCAATGAAACAGCGTAACTGGTCAAAAATTGGAGGAAAACCCAATTGGGGAAGTTTTGATTTTGTAACAACTAATCCTACCCGCTCTAATAGTGGTCAATTAACTTTAAATTTATGGATGCAATCAAATAAGTATAGTTTAAATAATCCTCAAACCGAATCTCTTTTTTCCCTAATCAAAAAATCCGTATATCAACCACCTCGTTCAACAGATATCTTATTACAAGAATTTATTAGTCGTGGTGCTAACGATGGAGATATCGCTACAGTATATGAACGATGGAGATATCGCTACAGTATATGAAAGTATCGCTTTACACCGTTGGTCACAAGCTAAGATAACCCAAGGAAAACCTTATCAAATCTACTATCCAAATCCCACAATTGAAACGGTAGCCACTGCTGCTATTGTTAGGCAAAACATAGACCAAAATACAGCCAAATTAGCAACAAAATTTATAGACTTTATTACCCAGCCCAAGCAACAGGAAATATTTGTTCAATACGGCTTTCGTCCAATAATTTCTAATGTTGATCTAGAATCTGTTCCTAATAGTCCTTGGGTACAAAATATTCCAGGTGCAATGCCAAAGCTTACAGTAAAAGTAGAACAGCCTCCCAGTTCTCAAGATATTGCAGAGATTCAACGCTTATGGGGTCGAGTTCGTTAATAAGTAACTGATGTTAGGAAGCTATTTAATATTTATGTAGTACATTGAATCTATCTCTTGTAAGTCATGTATTATTATAGACTTACAAGATAAAACATGATTTAATCCATTCCTAATTGATCACCACGCTTATATTGCATATATGCAGCAAAAAATAGCCCTAATAATGTAATGAAAATTAGACCCAACACCATACCTAACAATAAAGGTTCAATCACCTGATGTCTCCTTATTAATAATTTATTTGTTTTAACATATATTATGTTAACCGAATTTACCCCTATCCTAAATCTCATGCTAAGAGAATTTGCACTTGTCTAGTCATAATTACTCCATCATAAAAGGGATGAGAACCCGCGGAGGAGATTTCGCAAGGAAAACTCATCAAGGTAATATGTAGCCTGGGGTGACTGCATTTTGCGGTCAAGTATCATCCCAATGAAACCGTATATTTCTAAATATATACGGGTATATTACAAAAAAATAATTAAGTAAACACTTTAATCAAAAACTAGTGGATAAACAGTTAGTCCAATCTCCATTATGGATTCAGCGTCTCTTGATTCTGTCTGTAGTGTTGATAGTTACTTTATGTATTTCTATCTTGGGCATCTATCACAATAAAAATCTAGACCCCTATATTCATCAAGTATTATCTTTGGAAGGAGACCCAATTAACGGTGAAGCCATTTTTCAGATAAACTGCGCTGGATGTCATGGAATCAAAGCTGACGGAAGTGTTGGACCTAGTCTCCAAAATGTTCATAAACGCAAATCTAAGATAGAGTTAATCAATCAAGTGATCAGTGGAAACACTCCTCCAATGCCCAAGTTTCAACCCAGTCCAGAAGAAATGGCAGATTTGCTGACCTATCTAGAACAACTTTAATTGTTAATTTCTTGGAAAGTGGGGGAAAATTCATAAACTCCCCTCACTCTGACTAAATAATTACTTAAAATCTTTCTACACTACCCAGATAAATAGGCTCAACCCGAATTGCAACTATATTCGCAGGACGAACAACCATATATTCTCCCTGAATATTTTTGATGGGTATATTAATAAAGTCTAGAGAATTTGATTTTGGTACTAAATCACTACTGTACCATTTTTGAAATTCTTGCACTGTCGTGAATCTAATTTCTTCTTTATGACCACCAGAGAAGAAAAAGTGAATTGCGTATTCATCGGGTTTTCTAGGCATGATAGAACTACAGCTTTTATAATTTTTATGCAATAAATTTTAGTCCTATAGTTCCCACAAATGATGGATGAAATATAGAAATACAATAGAAAACACTGATATTTCAAGGTAATAAAAAATCAGCAACTAAAAATAATTATAGTTGCTGATATTAAAATTTTATGAATTAAAGTTCGTCTAGTAATATAAAAATCAGTGTAAAGATATGCCTTAATTACCACTGCTTATTCTTTTGGCTCATTACCTTTGTTAGAAGATTCATTATACAAAGCATCCAATTTTTGACGAGCATCTTCTACCGAAATAGAGCGCATTACTAATAAGGGTTCGTCAATTCTTCTTCCTTGATTGTCCAGTAACTCAGGATGTAAATTTGCCGAATTATTCCCTTGAGTTTTATAGGGATAATTTTGTTGGTATTGTGGCTGCTGACGCTTTTGGGGATAGTTTCTTTGAGTTTCTGTGCTGAGGGTTATTAAACTGCGTACTAAGTTAGTTACTGCCAAGACAGCAATAATTGTAAATGCTAAAATGTATATTAGATGTAACATGAGTAGACTCCTTTGTCCGAGTTTTTTGTTTGACTAAAATAGTAAATTAACTTGATATTCTTCTGATAATTAGCACTAGATTGCTTGTCTATCTTGATTGTTATATTGTCGCCATTTTCTAGCAACATCCCAACATTCCGTAACTAATTGATGTAAAGGGATTAAGGTTTTGAAATCAACTCCTGCTTTTCCTTCTGTCGCTTGGAATAGCATTTGAGCAGTACTAATTTTTTGTTGACTATACTTGATTCTCTCTAGCAGTTCTGCTTGCTCTAATTCTGAATAGAAAGGTAGTCTCTCTGATTCGAGTAAGGTGCGAGTAGAAGTAAACCAGTATTGGAAATCTTCTAGCAAAGGTTCCAAAACCGCTTTTAAGAGGTCTTTTTCTTGGGGTTGCTGAGAAAACATCAATTATCAAACATTTTATTATTACAATACTTATATTAACGTCTTTTACATTACTTAATAAAAAATAAGATTTTTTTTATATTTGCTCAAATTTTAGTTTGAGCCTTTAAGTGATACTGTAAAAGTTGCTGGCAAGTTTAACTGATTGATAAGTAATGCACGTTCTTTCAATTCCCACTTGGATGGTTCACGTTTCTAGCGTCATCGAATGGATACTAGCAATTTGGCTAGTATGGCAATATGGAACAGTAGTAGGTAATCTTTACTGGAGAACATTATCTTGGGCTATGGTACCAGCCTTGGTCAGTGCTATGTGTGCTTGTACTTGGCATTTTTTCGATAATGATTTATCTCTTCAATGGCTAGTGACTCTACAAGCATCGATGACTGTGGTGGGAAATTGTACTTTATTTATTGCAGCTTGGCTGATTTATGCTCAAAGCAAAAAAAATGTTGAAGGAAATTAATCATATTCTTGGTAAATATCTTCGATATTGATCTCATCGTACAATTCTTGCAAATTTTGTTGTTTTTCCCGACGGGAAGAACGACGATACTTTTTACTAGCTAGTCTGGGTTCGTATTGGCTTTTTCCAGATTTTTTGATCTTAAGTTTGACAGTCGATTCTGCGTCTGGGGTGTTTTGTTGCTGTTTTTTATGAAAAATTGTTTTTTCTAAAAATACTCTGTAATATTCATACCTTTCCCAATTACCTCTGACAACACAATTTGGTTCATCCCGATGGGAACAATTTTTGAATTGACACTGTCCTCGACTCATTCGGCTTCGGGCTTCAGGAAAATATAAAGCTAAATCAGTTGGTTCGTGGTCTAAATCGGGTTGATTAAATCCAGGGCTATCTGCCAATAAACCACCCCCAGGAATACTAAACAACTCTACATGGCGAGTAGTGTGACGACCTCTTTGTAATTTACCAGAGACTTTTCCCACTCTCAATTGAGCAGCAGGAATTAATTTATTGATTAAACTAGATTTTCCTACACCGCTAGGACCAGCTAAAATCCCAATTTTGCCTTGTAGGTACTCTCTTAAGCTTTCTATGCCTTGATTTTGAATAGCACTGACAAATACAGGATTATATCCCCAAGAGCTTAATCTTTCCTGCCATTGCTGCTGCTGTTGTTCGCTAATTAAATCGCATTTATTGAGACAGAGACAAATCTCTAACTTTGTAGATTCAGCCTTGATCAGAAAACGACTTAATTGCCAGGTATCTAAAGTAGGTTCTTCTAAAGCAAATACCAGCAAAATTATATTGGCATTAGCTATGGGAGGTCTTTTTAGCTCAGTACTGCGGGAGAGAACTTGGGAAATTGCACCTCTACCATCAAGCCAATCAGGTTCTTCGATAATTACGAGGTCGCCAACAATGACTTTCTGACCAATTTTTTTCAGGCGGGTTCTGCGAGTACAAAGTAAATAATTACTCTCAAAATTCTCAGGAATTAACCCGCTTTGATTCCTATTATCCAAAAGAACTCGATAAAAATTAGCTTGTACCGCGACAACCGTCCCTCTTAATTGATTATGATTTGTTGCTGCTGATTGAAATTCACTCACAGCTTTAGAGGCTTACGTACTAGTAAAGCAAAAAACTCTTGACGATTTTCAACCATTTCTAATTGATAACCTTCCATTTTCAAGCTATCTGGTACTTGTTCTATGGGTTCTCCAGCATCTAGCCAAACTTCCAATAAAGAATTGGATGGCATTTGTTCTAAGCGTAGTTTGGTTCTGACAAAATTAATGGGACAGGGAGTACCCCGCAAATCTAGAAAAGCATCTGCTTGAGACTTATAATCAACATTTAAGCCACTAGTCATTTATGAAATAATCCTCCCAAAAATCCTTCTAAACCTCCTTTTCCGATACTTTTTCCCTTAATACTGGCTAATTTTTCCAATAACTCTCGTTCATCAGCATTTATTCGAGTGGGAATTTCAACCTTAATTGTAATCAAGTGATTGCCACGACTTACTGGGTTGCCTAGCTTGGGAACTCCTTTGTTTTCTAGAGTGATAATAGTATTCGGTTGGGTTCCAGCGGGGATTGTAATCGTTTCTGTTCCGTCAACTCCATTAACTTCTAGGCGACAGCCCAAGATTGCTTGTAGATAACTGATCTTAATTTCAGATTTAATGTTGATTCCATCTCTGGCAAATTCCTTGTCAGGCTCAACAAATAAATAAACATATAAATCTCCTGAGGTGCCACCGCGAACCCCCGCATCTCCTTCAGAAGCTACTCTCAAGCGAGTTCCATTATCTACACCAGGAGGAATAGTAATTTTGAGTTTTTTGGTTTCTTGTTTTCTGCCTGCACCATTACAAGCCTCACATTTAGCTTCTATAATTTGTCCTACACCATTACAGGTTGGACAAGTAGAAACTTGAGCAAAACTGCCAAAAGGAGTCCGAGTCGCTCTTTTGACTTGACCTACCCCATTACAGGTAGGGCAGGTACGAGGACTGCTACCTGGTTTGGCTCCACTACCTTGACAAACCCCACAAGTTTCTAAATGGGGTATTTTAATTTGCTTTTCCCCGCCAAATATAGCCTCACGAAATTCCAGCTTTAAATCTAGTCGGAGATCATCCCCTCTGGCAGGACCATTACGACGGCGAGAAGTTGTTTGAGCACCTGCCCCACCAAAACCGCTAAAGATCGTCTCAAATATATCGGCAAAGCCTCCCATATCACCATACTCAAATCCAGAGGCTCCGGCACCAGAAGAGACTCCAGCTTCACCGAAGCGGTCATATCTGGCTTTAGTTTCTGGTTCTGAGAGTATTTCATAGGCACGGTTGATTTCTTTGAACTTTTCTTCCGCACCTGATTCTTTATTTACATCAGGATGATATTTACGCGCCAGACGGCGGTATGCGCGTTTAATTTCTTCCTTGTCCGCATCTCTCGATACACCTAGGATTTGATAATAGTCCCCTGCCATAAATTCTTATTGTGTTGTGTGGTGTCCCTATCGTACTGTAACAAAATATTTTGTCTAAAGTTCTATATTATTACAACGATAACTTAATCTACAACTTCGTAATCATCAAATGATGTGTCATCATCAATCATAGTTCTGTCATCGTTGTATTGTTCGACAGCCAAACTTTGGTGGTTACTTTGATTAACACTTACTACGGCTCTAGATGATTCATCTTGTCGGAGTCTATCTATGGGAGTTTCAGAACTGGCAATATTGGCTTCAATATCTTCAAACTCTAACATTTGCGCTAGGGCATCCTCCTCACTTAAAGTACTGTTCTGATATACTTGACTACCGGCTTGAAGTATTTTCTGTCGTAACTCTTCGAGAAGGTCATTCATAATCTCAAAGCTGCCCTGACCGTTGTCAAATGTTTGGTCAATACGCCTTTTTAATTGACTGATATGAGATTTGAGTTCTTCTTTGATCAGATCGGGTTGACGACTGAGAGTGAGTTCGTAGTTGTAATATAAATCATCCGCTTGATTTTTCAATTCTACAAGTTGAAGCCGATTACGGTCTTGTTCCGCACAAGCTTCTGCTTCTTGACGCATAGTTTCTACTTCTACAGCACTCAAACCACCTGTATTGGAAATGGTGATATTTTGGTTTTTTCCTGTACCTTTGTCTTCTGCTGCAACTTGTAAGATGCCGTTAACATCGATTTCAAAACTGACCTCAATTTGAGGCACACCTCTAGGAGCGACTGGAATACCATCTAGCAAAAATTTGCCCAAGCTTTTATTATCTTTTGCCATAGCTCGCTCTCCTTGGAGAACATGAATTTCAACTGATGTTTGTCCATCGATGGCAGTGGAAAAAACTTGGGATTTACTGGTAGGAACTGTGGTATTTTTTTCAATAATTTTTGTAAAAACTTCTCCCAAAGTTTCTAGTCCTAAAGAAAGGGGGGTTACATCTAGCAAGAGTAAATCTTCTACCTCTCCTCCCAATACACCTCCTTGAACAGCAGCACCAAGAGCAACAGCTTCGTCAGGATTGACTGAGCGGTCTACTTGCATTTGGGGAAAAACAGTTTGAATAGCTTTTTGCACCCCTGGAATACGAGTCGAGCCACCCACTAAAATCAAACGCTCAATGTCATCTGAAGATAAGTCAGCGTCTTTAAGGGCTTGTTTTACAGGTTCTAAAGTTTGCTCGATTAAACCCCGAGCCAACTCTTCAAATTTAGACCGACTTAGTTCCATTTCCAAGTGTTTGGGTCCTGTTTCATCAGCGGTGATAAATGGCAGGTTAATCGAAGTAGTGGGAGCGGTAGAAAGTTCTATTTTGGCTTTTTCCGCTGCTTCTCTGAGTCTTTGTAAAGCCATTTTATCGTTTCTAAGGTCGATCTGTTCTTGGCTATGAAAAGCTTTGATCATCCAGCGTACGATGACATTATCAAAGTCGTCACCACCAAGTTGATTATTCCCACAAGTTGCTTTTACTTCAAATACACCATTGCCTAATTCCAGAATCGAAACATCAAAAGTTCCTCCTCCCA
>JASJDF010000100.1 GCA_030065715.1 Xenococcaceae cyanobacterium MO_188.B19
TGTTTCTTGTGCGATCGCACAAGAAACACCACCAAAAGAAAATCTACTTTTCTGTCTTCCAAAGTCGCCGATCTAACTGATACTCTAATGGAGAATCTAGAGATAGCTTCAGATCGGGATGATCTCGATTGAATAAATAATTAAACTCTACTGGCACAATGGCAGAAGGAACTTTAAGAATAGGAGTTCTGTGAGATTTTAACCATTCTGTACCTATTTATTGTAGTTGAGAAAAGGCATCCGCTTCTTGCCAATTAGCACGAAGATTGCTTACTGTTCCTATTTCTACATCATCATCTATCTGGGCTTTGATTGCTACTAAGGGAACTCTGTCGCTTTCTAAATGAACAAATATTTCTAAAGTAGCCAAAGCTAGACTTTCAGCAGTGTAAATGATTTTGTTACCTTTTTGATGCCAACGCCCCGCAGCATAAAGACCACCAAGACCAGAACAAGAACTATCCTGGTATTTTGCTGCACAAATTCTCCACAAATACATTAAGCAAAGATGCCATATGCAGCACGATACAACATTTGTTCTACTTGAAGCGAACCAGCATCAGTAGTTAAGGCTTCTATGGGGGTGAAACCTTCTAGATCCTGTTTGGGAGTTGATAACCATCTTTTTGTTTCTGTCTCATCTTCAAATAAGTCGAAAGCTAGTTCCACAATGCAAGAAAATCTTGCCCAGCGATCGCATTGATGGGGTTTCAAAATAGGGTTATTTTTCTCATAAGGAAATTGAGTACTTTCCGAAATACTTAAGATATCTCGTATGCCATGACGGTTTAATCCATAACGGGATGCTGTTTCTTTGACAGTCTGATATTGTAGTTTGTCGTTAACAAGCGATCACATAATCTCAAAATATAACTTTTAACTGATAGTATTTTACTATCAAATGATTGGTATTTGCTGTATTGCTCAAAAGGTAGTTTAAGAAGAATGGCTCGTTATGACTACATCAATAAAATTTACTTCGGCGATCGTTACAGTAATGAAGCTAATGTTAGAGATTTGGTTTAGAAGAATCTGAGATTTCCACAATTTCCTAATCTTGTATTTTGAATATTGCGATCGCAAAACTTGGGATACATCTCAGTCCCAAGAATTGAATAAAAAGACTCGATCATTTCCTATTAGCAACTTTAGGATGCTCAGGTTTTGTTACTTGTCTATTGCGGTAAACTTGCCAGCTAGTGTAGGCTAAAAGCACTGTAGCTGCCACCGCATATCCCCAACCACTTGGGATATTAGAAAAACCCATGGCAATACTGCCTACCCAAAGAGTCAGGGCGTAAATAAATAGTACGGTTAAACGTTGTGAAATACCAGCTTCTAGGAGCCAATGATGTAGATGACTGTTATCAGCTACAAAGGGGGATTTCCCCTTACTAATACGAGACAAGATTACAGCAGACATATCTAAAATTGGCACAGCTAGAATCACATAGGGAAGTAACACCGCAGTTACCGCAGTAGTCTTGACCAAGCCAATTATTCCCACCCCAGCTAGGGTAAAGCCCATAAAATAGGCTCCCCCATCACCCATAAAGATTTGAGCAGGATTGAAATTGTAACGTAAAAATCCTAAAGCAGCCCCAGCTAAAGCAGCAGCAATCAGAGCAGCAGCAGGTTGATTCATAAACAGAGTCACAATTAACATCACCACTGCTGCAATACCAGCAACTCCTGCTGCTAAACCATCCACTCCATCGATCCAGTTAATGGCATTAGCCATTCCTACTAGCCAGATAACGGTAATAGGAAGACTCAGCCAACTCAGATGAATTAAACCATCAAAAGGAACAGAAAGAAAATCAATTCTCACTCCTGTTAACCAACAGCCAGAAGCGACTATTATTTGCATGATCAGTCTTGACAAAGGAGTGAGACTTAAAAGATCATCCGCAAAACCGATACAGAAAAATAAAATACTACCGCATAGCATACTCGCTACTTCTAATTGCTTACTAAGAGGAATGGTAGTAAATGCTCCTAAACGCCAAACAATCAACAGAGCAACAATAGTACCAGCAAAGATAGAAACCCCACCAACACGTACAACAGGGTTTTTATGAATTTTCCTGGCATTAGGTCGATCTACTATACCGAATCTAAGACCGACAGTTTTGACATCGGGAATAGTCCATAAAACTACGGTCACGGAAATAAGAAAAGCAATTAGATGATAGAGTTCGACAGGCATAGGAGTATATTTTTCTCGAACAGTGCTTTGTCCTTAGCTTTTAGATACCTGCTGTGACAGGAATTTGTAGATAAGGATATAAAGGAAAGCGATCGCACAATGCTGATACACGTTGCAAACAATCTTTTTTGACTGCTTCATCTGTAGGATTTAACAATCTTTCTGCAACAATGTTAGCAATCTCTTCAAATTCTGTCGTCCCCATTCCTCTAGTGGTCATCGCAGGAGAGCCAAGACGCAAACCACTAGTGACAAAAGGAGATTGGGGATCGAAAGGAACAGTGTTTTTATTGGCTGTAATATTGATTCCACTCACTAAGCTATCTGCTTCTTTCCCTGTCATCTCAATGCAGCGTAAATCTAAGAGAAGCAAGTGATTATCTGTACCGTCAGAAACGAGTTTAAACCCTCTATCTTTAAAGCCTTCCCCCATTGCTTGAGCATTAGCAATAACTTGAGCGGAGTATTCCTTAAATTCAGGTTTGAGTGCTTCCCCAAAAGCTACCGCTTTGGCTGCAATGACGTGTTCAAGAGGTCCTCCTTGGGTACCTGGAAAAACTGCTTTGTTAAGTTTTTTCCCTAATTCGGCATCGCGAGTCAAAATTAGCCCACCTCTGGGTCCTCTGAGGGTCTTGTGAGTGGTGGTAGTTACCACATCACAATGAGGAATTGGATCGGGATGATGTCCTGTAGCAACTAGTCCTGCAATGTGGGCAATGTCTGCTAGTAAATATGCACCCACTTCATCTGCGATCGCTCTAAATTTAGCAAAGTCAATAGTACGAGGATAAGCAGAGTAACCACAAATAATTAGTTTGGGCTTATTTTTAAGAGCAATATCGCGAATTTGGTCGAAGTCTAATTGTTCGGTTTCTTTATTTACGCCGTACTGAACCACATTAAACCATTTACCAGAAACATTAACAGGGGAGCCGTGGGTTAGGTGTCCTCCGTGGGATAAGTCCATCCCCATAATGGTGTCTCCTGGCTTAAGCAAGGTAAGGAAGACAGCAAAATTAGCTTGCGCCCCTGAATGGGGTTGTACATTAGCCATTTCTGCACCGAAGAGTTGTTTGGCTCTATCTATAGCTAATTGTTCGGCGCGATCAACAAATTCACAACCGCCGTAATAACGTTTTTTGGGTAATCCTTCCGCATACTTATTAGTTAGTACTGAACCTTGGGCTGCTAATACCGCAGGAGAGGTAAAGTTTTCACTAGCAATTAATTCTAGATGAGTTCTTTGACGTTGTAGCTCTAAGTTAATCGCTTCTGCTATTTCTGGATCGGTTTGTGCGAGAAAATCAAGGTTACTTTGAGTCACTGCTATTCACTAAAAAATAAATGGGCATTAACTATGCTACCGAATTGCATGAAGCTCTGCACAATCTGAAGTTGGAAGTTAAAAATATCAGTCTCACTTAAAAGTAATCTATAAAATGGAAAAAATAAGATTATAGCGGTTTCTGTACTTCACCAGTACAGTAAGATTAAGCTTTTTGTTCATTGTCCTAAACGATAACCACCAACGATTTTAATAGTTGATTGTCCTAAAGGATTCCTAACCCTAAAGGGTATATCCGAAGGTGTATCCTTTAGGACACCTTCGGATAAGGATACCGCTTCGCACATTGTCCCCTTATGGTATAACATCTGCGGATATTGATTGAATGTACCGCATAACTATGAGAACTGCCATGTCTATTGAGATAGTTTTGGTTAAATCACTTTATAGGCATTGAATAAAACCCTTTTCTTAGCTCTTTCTTGTTACCATCAATTCAATAATTGCTCAAGAAAAGTAGTTCTTGGTAACTCGCGATCAAAAATTATGACAAATTTACTCAAAGATAATTTAACTGAAACACAAGAACGGATAAAATATTGGGCTAGAGGTTATAAATCTCAACCTAACGAATATAGTTATGAAATTGATCGAATTGAGGGATTTATTCCTACTGAACTCCAGGGAACTCTCTTTCGTAATGGTGTGGGATTATTTGAAATTAATGGAGAAAAAATAGGACATCCTTTTGACGGAGATGGAATGGTTTGTGCTATTACTTTTAATCAAGGTAAAGCTCACTTTAAAAATAGATATGTTCGCACTGAAGGCTATTTAAAAGAGCAAGAAGCAGGCGAAATACTTTATCGAGGTTTTGGTACCCAAAAATCTGGAGGTTGGTTAGCTAATATTTTTGATACTAAGTTTAAAAATGCAGCTAATACGAATGTTATGTATTGGGGAGGAAAATTATGGGCAATGTGGGAAGGGGGACATCCTCATCAATTAGACCCTAAAAATTTAGAAACTATTGGCTTAGATGATGTTAATGGCTTATTAGAATCTCATGAATCTTTCTCAGCTCATCCCAGAATTATAGACAATACTTTTATCAATTTTGGAGTTACAGGAGTTACATCACAAAGTCTGGTTATCTCTGAATTAGATAATCGGGGAAATAAATTAAAAAAACATTCTCATCCTCTGAAAGACTTTGTTTTCTTCCATGATATGTTAGCGACTCCTAATTACTACATATTTATTCAACATCCTTTTAATGTGTCACCATTACCCTTTCTCCTAGGCTTCAAAACCATAGAACAATGTTTCAATTACAATCCGAAACAACCAACCAAAATTATCGTCATTTCTCGTCAGGGAAATCACGATATGGAAATATTGGAAACAGAGTCCTTTTTTGGCTTTCATCATGGCAATGCTTGGGAAAAAGATGGAAAAATTTACTTAGAAACGATTTGTAGTAATTTTTTTCCCAAAAAGAAACAAGCAGAATTAGATTTTACTCAAATAGATTTTGATGAATTTCCCAACGGAAAGATGTGGGAATTTGAGTTGAATTTAGCTGAACAAACCGTAACTCGTAAACAACTCATAGAAAGAAGATGCGAATTTCCCTCAGTACACCCAAACTGGGTGGGTCAAGAGCATAGTTATCTATACATGAATGTTAATCGTACAGTAGGCGAAAATGGTGCGCTACAGGCAATTATGAAATTAGATAAAAAATCGGGAGAGAAGCAAATATGGAGTTCAACCTCAAACCTATTTCCTGGTGAACCCGTATTTATCCCTCATCCTCAAGGAATTGCAGAAGACGATGGTTGGATAATATCTATGGTCTATGATGGAGTCCAGCATCAGTCTTATTTAATCATTCTGGATGCTAAAGATATTACTAAAGAGATCGGTAAGTTATATCTTAAACATCATATACCCCATGGATTTCATGGTACTTGGACACCAGAAGTGTTCAACTAGCTCTCAAAAAATCTTGCATGTTCTGAATATTAAGTTTAATTTATTTTATTTATTGGCTTACGTTTGACATAGCAAGCAAAACCCATAATAAACAAAGCTCCAGGAAAGGTTGATGGCTCTGGCACTATTTTTGTAGGCAATGACTGTGGCTCTATTGTTACTTTGGCAGCTTCCCAACTGCCTGATGTGATAATAAAACCGTCTTCATTATATTCACTGATTTCCGTTGCTAAATACTGTTGCCAACTACCTGTTCCGAAAGTATTGGATGATTGATTAATCTTCATTTCTAATGTTCGTTCAGCAAACAAAAGATCGCCGAAAAACCAAATATTTTTTTGAATATCAATCCCATAACGAGAAAAACTTTGATAACCTGGCAGTTGTTCAGAGGTTTCGTCACTCCACCAATATCCATAGTAGCTGTTCCAATTTTCTCCACCCACAGTAGCGGAAAAATCGGTTAAAACATTTTGAACTGAGATAACATCTATGGCAAAATCCTCGTATGGGGAATTGCAATCACCCCCCCAACTAGTTTCAAAGCAAGTTGTAATTCGATCATCATAACTAAATTCACCACTACCAACTTGATGATTATTATCATCAAAAAAACTTAGTTCAAATTTAATGGTTGCTGCTGAGGCTGCCATAGTTCCATTTATTAAAACATTTAATGCAGCAATAGCAAAACTCAGGGCTATTTTAGGAACCTTAGACATGGATTCTTAAACTGGTCAAATGGATACGATAAAACTTACTATGTTTGTGAAAATATATAAAGAGAGTTCAAGAATCTTGGTAAAAAAAATTAATAGAGACGTAGCAATGCTACGCCTCTAAAACAAATGATTTATGGATTTTTGAACAATCTCATATTTTGCTTAAACTTTTCCACTTCCTTTTTAGAGCTATTATTACTTGAGTTTAGGCTCAAAAGAAAAGCCGAATTATCTCTCTAATTAGAGAGACAATTCCGTGAGACTAATACCTAAGCAATAATTTCGATATCCTCGTGGCTGATGTCAGGTGTACCATCTAAATTAGCAATTAAGATTTGCTTGCTGTTTCCTGTCCCATCTGCATCGTAGAATAGTTTACCGTTGTCAGCATTGTACAAGAAGCGGTGAGCTTCAGTTTTACCACCACTACCTAAAATGAAGAATTGATCTTCAGAAGCAGTACCTTCAGTTAATTCTCCGCCAAAAGCTGCAATAGATAGAACTACAGAGTCTTCCCCAGGAGTGAAGTCAGTAATAGTATCAATTCTGTGGTTAAGAGCAGTGTAAAGGAATTTATCTGCACCTTCCCCACCAGTTAGAACATCAGCACCTACACCTCCTTCGAGTTCATCATCACCAGCACCACCGATGAGGGTATCAATTCCACCACTACCTTCGAGGGTAACATTGAGAGTAGTTGCAGAAGCATCAATATTATTAGCTTTACCACCACCAGATAGTTGTGCAGATTCAATGTCCTTTAGGGTATCAACTTGTTCTGCTTCTTCTGTACCTGATGCTTGTTTGATGAGTCGATCATCGTTGAGAGTGAAGTCAAAATCACCAACTTCTAAAATGCGATCATTACCAGCACCACCGTCTAGAATATCATCTCCGTTACCACCCATTAGGATATCATCTCCGTCACCACCGATTAGTAAGTCAGCAGCATCATCACCAGACAACTCATCATCATTGTCACCACCCATTAAAGTGTCAGCACCTTCACCACCACTGAGGATGTCATTGCCTTCTCCACCTTCAATCATGTCGCTGCCTTGATTACCTTCGATTTGGTCATCATCAGCACCACCAGAGACAGTATCTTTACCGAAACCACCAGATAAGATATCTGCACCCTCATTACCTTCGATTAGGTCATTATCATCCTCACCAGAGATGTTATCAGCACCAGTACCACCGTAGAGGGAGTCATCACCTGTACCACCATTTACGATATTGTCACCTTCAGTAGCTTCAACTAGGTCATTTCCTTCACCAGCGTTGATAGTATCGTTATCTGCACCACCTATTAGGTAGTCAAATCCGTCACCACCTTCTAGGGTGTCATTACCAGCACCACCTTCTATGGTGTCATCACCTTCATCACCGTTAAGAAGATCATCACCTTCACCATCAGTGATCATATCGTTACCAGTACCACCCATAACGGTGTCATTACCAGCTTCACCAGTAATAGTATCGCTACCAGCACCACCCATGATATAGTCAGCACCTTCACCACCCATAACACTGTCATTACCAGCGAGAGCGTTAACAACATCATCACCAGCAAGAGCGTTGATTTGGTCAGCAGAATCACTACCATCTAAACTGTTGTTATCGCTAGTACCATTAACATTGTTAGCAAATGATTCAGTAATGTTTAGAATCTGGTTAACAGAAACATTTTCCAGAACTTGAACCATACCAGAGGGCCATTTAATCTCAATTTCGTCGATAATCTCATCTTGAGCTAGACCAAAGTGGAGAGTTTGAGAGTTTTGAGCAAAGTGATGAGTACCACCATTTTGTTCTCTGAGTTGAGTTGTACCACCAGATGTAACCCTAACTTGTGCGCCAATGGCATCACGGTTGGATTGAGTACCTTCGAGATTAATTTGAACCCAGTTATTATCAGTACTTTGACCTTTTAATAATTGAGATGGAGTCGCTAGGTAAGTTTTGCGGGGAGATCTACCAACAGTAGAGCCAAGGAAAATATCTAGAGTACCGTCTCCATCATAGTCCGCAGTAGCAGCACGAGCACCAACTTCAAAGTCTAACCAACCAAAGTTTAAGCTTGTTCCTTCTGCACCACCTGCTTGATAAACAGTTTTGAAAGTGCCATCTCCTTGGTTTTCATAGAGAATGTTGCCTTGGTCAAAAGAAGTGTAGGAATTTACCAGATATAAATCGATGTCTTTATCGTTATCAAAGTCTCCAGATACCACATTCTGCGCCAAAGTTGGAACTCCTAGACCAGCAGATGCAGAAGTTTCGACAAATTCCCCTGTGGCTTTATCATAGATCCAAAGTTGGTCGCTTAAAGCGTTATTAGCAGGATTGGTGTTAATAAAACCAATGGATTGTAAGTTAGTAATTGCTTCAGTGGATTCTACAGCAGAACGAATGCTCTCTGATTCGTCGGAGTTGATTCTGATTTCCCAAACACCATTAACTAATCCGATATAAGCACCTCTAGCGGAACGGTCGGCTTTAAGACCTTCTACACCTTCGCTATCAGCAGAGAGTAAGAAAGCTGCTACTGGGTCTGTTTCTTCAGTGGAAAGACGGTCATTAGATACCGCAGGTTCAGTACTATCGGATTTGATAGTTACGAAAGCTTCTAATTCTTCAAGAGTAACTGCTCGACCTTCCGCACCGATAAAGATTTCTGTCTGAGGATCGAGGTCTGCTTGTAAACCATTGAGGTCGAAGAAATCGATCGCGATTTCAGCGTCACTTCCAGTTTGGAAGCTGTAGCCGATTTCTGTTCCAGGTTCTCTTAAGACTAAGTCCGCAGCAACAACCTTTTCATTCCCACCTTGATAAACACTGGGGTTAACTGTAGTTTTAGCTAGAGAACGTACTAAGAAAACATCGTTATGACCATCGCCATTAAAGTCCGCAATTACACTGTCTCTGGCTGATTCATGCTCTTGGAAATCTTCAGTAGGATCTTCTGGTACATCAGAAGTGAAGGGAACGTTAAACTGGTCGGTAATATTTTTAAATTCATCACCAGAGGAGATATCGTAAATTGCTAGAGGGAATTGATAAGTCCCATGAATAATTAATTCTAGTTTGCCATCCCCCGTGAGGTCTGCCATTTGAGCATAGCGAGAACCACCACAATCAGTACAACAACAAGCAGATAGATGGCTATCGCTAGGAGCTACAGGAGTTTCACCCAGTCCCACATTTAAACTAACTACATCGGTTTTTTCAATAAAAGTACCATCAGCTTGCTGCTCGAAATAGGCATTGGGTGCTTGTCCGTCTTCTCTGTTCGCAACTAAATTAACAAAATCTAGTTTGCCATCTTGATTGAAATCAAACCAAACAGAAGCGCGAGTACGACCGAGAGCATATTCTACGCCAGTTTCCTCTGCTACATTGGTGATAATACCTAAGTCTTGAAATCTATTATTGAAGAGAATGTTGGGTTGTCCTTCAGCACCATCTTTTCCTAATTCTCCACCAGCAGCAGCAAAAGCGTCAGCATCGCCGTCGTTATCGTAGTCAACTAAGGTTGCAACATGGATATCACCGCCACTGCCTTTACGGGGGTCTTCATCAAACAGATTAGTGAAAGTACCGTCACCATTATTAATGTATAGTAAAGGATGTTTGGCACGGTCTTGTCCGAATAAGGATTTAGCACTAATACCGTTGTAACCATGTCCGTTAATCCAAAGATCGGCAAGACCGTCGTTATTATAGTCAGTCCAAGAAACAGAAAAAGCTTCATCCCCTCTTTGTCTTGACCACTCAATTCCTGCACTTTCAGTTACATCGGTAAATGCGATCGCACTATCATAAGTAATATCGGCTTTAGGACGATCTAAATCAAAATCAAACTCTTCCTCTGGATTAATTTCAAGAAAATTGTTTATAACTTGCTCTATCTGAGATTCAAAATTTCCTATTTCAGATCTAATTTGCTCTTGAGTTTGAATAAATTGTAATTCATTAGCTTCAATATATTTGTCAGCTTCAGCAAAGTTTTGCTCATACAATTTAATTTCTTCTTCTGAAAGTAAACCTTCCTCTTTGAGTAGTTCAAATTCTCTTTTATCTTCTTGAACTTGCTGTTTACTTTGTTCAAATAATCTTTGATTATTTTCTAGTTGATTGTTAAGGTCTTCAATTATATTGCGGTATTGTTTAACTTGAGTTTCAAAATATTCACGGTTATCTTGATAATTTTGGGCAAATTCTTGCTCTAAAGCTTCAAATTGCTCTGGAGAATAATCTGAATTTTCAGTTGACTCTGGAGCAGAATCTTCTAATGTTTCTACTAAAGGTTGCTCTAAAATTTCATTTGTGGGAAGAGTATCGTTTAATTCCATGTTGATTTAGTTACTTTAAAAATTACAAAAATATAATGACGGCTCAAGTCCAAATCATTTGTAGAAGTACGTAATTTAATGTGCTTCTTACGTAATAATGACATGGAGATATTACTATTTGTGTGTCTATTTGATAAAGATATGATTGTTTTTTAAAAAGTTTAGATTAAGTTTTTTGTCAAATTATCTTTAAACTTTGTTTATATAAATAAAATTCCAGTCAAAAATAGGTTTAAACTGGTATATCTTATGGTTTTGGTGGATATAAAGACAAGTTTATATCCAAGCTGTATTTGTAAAGTTAAGATGAATATAAAATAAATTACCTTGATACTAATAGCAAGTAGGCAAGTATAAATAAACCTAGGTTAATAATGAGGGAGACGGGAGAGACAAGGGGCGCAGGAGAAGCAATCAACGATGAATAATAAAAGATCAATTAAACTAAAATTAGTGGTCAATATTCAATGAACTTTAATGCCAGGAATGGAAGTTTGCAGCACCCAAAACAAATTAGCCCAACTCCAAAATTTATTTGTTGAGATGGAACAGGCATTGATTGCCTATTCTGGAGGGATAGATAGTACCCTAGTTGCCAAAGTTGCTTATGATGTATTGGGCGATCGCGCTTTGGCAATTACAGCAGTATCCCCTTCCCTACTTCCCGAAGAATTAGAAGCTGCAAAATTACAAGCGCAACAAATTGGGATTAAACACGAATTGGTAGAAACTCAGGAAATGGATAATCCCCAATACACTTCTAATCCCATAAATCGCTGTTATTTCTGTAAAAGTGAACTCCACGATACATTAAAACCTCTGGCTCTACAAAGAGGCTATTCCTATGTAATAGATGGGGTAAACGCCGATGATCTGAAGGATTATCGCCCAGGTATTCAAGCAGCAAAAGAGAGAGGAGCGCGATCGCCCTTGGCGGAATTGGGTATTACTAAAATAGAAATTCGAGAAATATCCAAATTTTTAGGACTTCCTTGGTGGGATAAACCCGCTCAACCTTGTTTAAGTTCCCGTTTCCCCTATGGAGAAGAAATTACTGTAGAGAAATTACATAGGGTTGGAAGAGCCGAAATTTATCTGCGTCAGTTAGGCTATCAAAACCTGAGAGTGCGATCGCAAGAAGACACCGCCAAAATCGAACTACCACCAGAGGCAATTAGAGATTTTGTCCTTAATACTGATTTACCCGAATTAGTCAAATTTTTCCAAGAGTTAGGCTTTCTCTTTGTCACGTTAGATTTAGAAGGTTATCGCAGTGGAAAGTTGAATCAAGTATTAAAAATTTAACAATTATCGTTAAAAAAATCATAACTCTAAACTCTGAACTCATGATGACTTCTGTTCAATTTGTTGTTGCCAAGTATTTAATAAATTTTGAATTGCGGTATCCCAACTATATTTATCTTCAATACTTAATCTTCCTGTTGTTCCCATCTTTTGGCGCAACTCGAAATCTGCCACCAGAAGTTGCAACTTATCAACAAAATCTTTACTATTTCCAGGATTGAATAAAAAGCCATTAATTCCAGTTTCGATATTTTCCACTACTCCTCCAGCATTGGGAGCAAGAACAGGAATACCTGAGGCAAAAGCTTCCAAAATAGTCAGTCCTCTAGTTTCTTTTTCTGATGTAGTAACGTGAATATCGCTGTTAGCTAAGATAGCAGGAATATCATCAGGATCGATTCTGCCAAATAAATGGAAATAAGGTGTAAACTTACTAAGAGTTGTTGCTATTTTGTTTCTACTTTCTCCATCTCCTACAATTAGAAAAGCAATTGTTTCTACATCAATAGCTTGAAAAATTTTCTCTAGGTTATCTAGAGTAAAATCCCACCCTTTATCGGGAGTAAGGCGACCGAGAAAAACTAGCTTGACTTTATCTTCTAAATTGGGAAGTTGATATTTATTAGTGAAAAAATTGTCTTGCTTAAGATTGGGAGTAAATTTATCTTGCTCCAATCCTAATAGATTACGATATAGGGTATTTTTAATTCCTAATTGAATAATTTTTTCTTGGGTGATAGGACTGGAAACTAAAGTAACATCGCAAGAGTTATAAACTCGAAGTATGAGTTTTTTGATAAACCAATATAAAACAGCAAAAAGGGGAGCTGGTAAAGGGAAAAAGTCTTCTAAATATTCTAAGAAATTAGTTCTAAAAAATCCCACACAGGGAATATTATGTTTTTTGGCAAATTTTATGGCTGGTAATTGCCAAAATCCCACATAAACCCTTTCTGGTTCATCGACATGAATAATATCTGGTTGAAATTGCTCTAGTTCCCGAATTAATTTGTTGTAAGCATAAAAAGCAACATTCCGTTCAAATTCCACAAAAAAAGGAGTACTAGCTAA
>JASJDF010000101.1 GCA_030065715.1 Xenococcaceae cyanobacterium MO_188.B19
CCCTGCTCAATACGACGTAATCCATCTATATTTGCCAAAACCACCAAGCGATCGCCTATTTTTAAAGGAGGTTCATCTATTGGCAGCAAAACAGAAGCATGGTTAGGTTTTTGATAAATAATGGGTATAACCCCATAACCATAAGCAATATCAGCTATTAATAATCCGTTTAAGGTATCTCCTGCTTCAATTTGATATTCGGTTACTAGGATCGTATTGTCTCCCAAACGAAATAAATTAAGAATATTTTCCCCAAAAGCTGCTCCTGCAAAAGCAGTTGCTGCAACAGCATATACTCCGATAATTTTGGCTGCTGGTAATAATTTTCGCAGATGCAGAGATATGCGAAATCCTGAAGTTTTTAAGACTAAGTTCAGATGGGGGGCAATTGTTTTCGCCATTAGTGCTATTTCTAAATTCAGGATTTCATCATCTGTGACAATCAGAATACTTTGAGCTTGAGATAAATTAGCATTGAGCAATGCAGTTTCCAAATTGCCTGTCACTAAAGGCATTTCTGAAGCATATTGTTGATAAAAACTGGTATTAAAAGTAATCCCCACTACTTGCTGCTGGAATTTTGCCAATAAAGCTTGAACTTTTTGTCCTATTTTCCCCATCCCTACCAACACCAGATGATTTTGTTGAGGAATTGGTGGTGGTTGTTTGATAAATTCAAAACGGGAAGAAAGCAAAGCTTGGGTTAGCAGAGCATAAATTACCCCGACAAAAACCGTACCTACTACAGTCAAAATTAGGCTAAATAATCTAAGCCACCAGGGTATAAAGGCAATATCTTCTAATTCGCCAAACAAATCACCGTAGCCCCCCAAAAGTAAAATTGCCGTCGCTAAAAAAGCAGATAGGGTAGTAATTCCTGGATAGTACCAATCAAATAAAACTGTTCCCACAATCAGCAAATTCAGAATAATAATGGCATTAACTAAAGCTACTCTTCTAATCTGTTGTCGAAAGTTAAGTTGAGTCAAAAAATTTAAGATTTGTCTGACAGGAGAGATTAAACCCTCAAGCCAATTGCTGGTTTTAGGATTGCTCGGTTTTATTAAGCGATCGCTCGATAAGCAAGTATCAAAATCATTGGCGATCTGTAAATAAATTACCGTATCTCCGACCCTAACTAAGTCTTCCGCATTCCAATCTCCCAAATTACAATTGCAGCCATTGAGGTTAGGAATATGAGCTAATACTTTTCGGCGATGATTATCTAAAATCATTTACCATTTATCATTTACCATTTATCATTTATCGTTCAATGTTCAATGTTTAATGTTCAATGTTCAATGTTAAAAACGGGCTTGTTTTCGCAAAAGTTCTGGAATTGTCAGATTAAATTGGGAACTTCCCTCAAACACTGTTCCCACTTCTCCTCTGTGAAATGTAACCTTCCCAATGTGATAAGCCTCCTCTGGTAGAGGCACATAGCCAACTTCAGCCACTAACTCTGGTGCTTGAGCTAGATAAAAGTCAATAAATTGTCTTAAGGCTTCATTTTTCTGGGGTGCAGTAGCATTAACGTAAATAAATAAGGGACGGGATAAAGGCTGATATTGAGCTTGTTCGACAGTTTCCCTAGAAGGTAAAACTGCTCCATCACCGCTATCCACAGCTACAGCTTTCATCCGATCTGTATGTTGTTCATAATAAGCTAAACCAAAGTATCCTAGAGCATAAGGGTCTTTACTGACTCCTGCCACCAAAACCTCATCATCTTCACTAGCCTGATAATCATTACGGCTTGAGCCAGCCTTTCCTACTACAGCTTCAGTAAAATAATCAAAAGTTCCTGAATCTCGACCAGGAGCATAGAGATTTAGAGGACGATTGGGAAAACTACTTCTAACCTGATTCCAACGGGTAATTTTTCTTTGAGCCTTCGGCGACCAAATTGTGGCTAATTCTTCCAAACTAATACTATCCAGCCAATTATTTTGAGGATTAACCACTACGGTAAGAGCATCAAAAGCGATGGGTAGTTCGATATAACGAACTTGGGAATTATTACACGCTTCCATCTCCTCTTTTTGAATGGGACGGGAAGCATTATTAATATCCGTTTCTCCCCGACAGAATTTATCAAATCCCCCTCCAGTGCCAGAGAATTCAACCTCAATATTGAGTGGTTGTTTGGAACGATTAACTTGGTACTCTTCAACTATTTTTTGAGTGATCGGATAGACAGTACTAGAACCATCGATCCTGATTGATTGAGTTTCTTGACCAACTAAAGGCTGAGAATAAACTAACAGTGCTGTACCTAGTCCTAAAGCAATAAATTGAGCTAGCTTGGCAGGTATTTTATCTGTAATATTCATCTTTATTTTCCACTGTAGATTGTGTGGTTAATTGAATTATATATCAATTTTTTTTGATAGATCATACTAAGATATCTTTTATGTTGGATAGGATAAATACCTCTTGATCTACAGATTATTAATCAATAAATAAAGTGATTGAAATATTCCAGTATTAGATTCAGCCTCTGATACATTACTTAATATTAAGTGTATTTATCCTTAACCTTCTATTAACCTCTATAGACTACTTCTTAGAATCAGATTCACAGTTTTAAGATTATAAATAGGTAAGCAAAATTTTTTGTGCATTTCATTTTTTTTTAATACCTAATACCTAACACCTAATACCTAAAAAAATAATTTATAACTATCTAATTTTTTAAGATATTAATTACCCTTCAAAGAGTTTAATTGGGAATTGGTTTTTCCACTAGATTTTTTCGTTAAAAAATCAGCTAATGAATTACCAATGTTTTGGAAGAGCGAAATTGCTCAATCCGACTTTTTTTGGCTTGTCCTTGCTGATTGGTTTGCCAAACCTGCCCCCCATTAACATCCAAACAGGTTAGCCAACCTCCACCACAAGCCCAGGTATCGATACATATTGCGTGACCCAGATTAATTGGTTGACCATTTTTTTGACTTGTATGCCCACAGATCATGGTTTTTCCTGAATAGTGAGGAGAAGGTCGAGTAAACTTTTCCCAAAAGAGATGCTCATGTGGTTGTTGCTTTAGGGGGAGCTTGGGATCAAGATTGGCGTGAACAAAAATGTGATGCTCCGTTTCCCAACTATTTAAACAGCTATGTTCTAAAAATTCCCAATGACTTTCAGGGATATTATTGAGAGTAAGTTCTTGACCAGGTAAACTGTAGGATCTCAAGGTTTCAATGCCAAGATATTGTAATTCTGATGAATCCTCGAAGTGATGGTTACGAGCTTGGAGCAATTGTACTTCGTGATTACCCTTGAGGGGAATTAACTGATGAGTTTGAGCCAGTTGGATCAGTCTCTCAACTACTCCTTTGGAGTCTGTTCCTTTATTAAGATAATCGCCTAAAGTAATAATGATATCCTCTGGCTGTGGTTGAACAACTTTCAATAATTGGTTAAAGGCTTGGGAACATCCATGAATATCTCCAATCGCAAGATAGCGCATGGTACTTACTCTGATCTCTACAACTCTTAACTTTTAGTGTAGCTACAATTAGACCAGCTAAATTAAAAGTTTTAAACGACGAAAGCGATCTGAGTAACTCCTCATTACTTCTAAAGCAAACATGGGAGTCTCTTGGACTGCAAAGAGAAAATGTTGTTGGTCTAAACAGGCAATTTGACAGTCAGTTTTGGCTCTAGCTGTTGATGTCCTAAGATGGTCTGAATGTAGTAAGGCTCCTTGACCAAATATATCCCCTTGCTTAATTGTTTCTACTACTTTCTCATTGACTAACATCTCCACTTCCCCCTCAATAATTCCATAGATTAAATCTCCTTTTGTTCCTTGTTGAAAAATCACTTCTCCAGTAGCAAAAGACTTAATGTGGTGGGAATTGCTTTGCAGAATTTTAATGGTTTCAACGGGTTTCAACATATCTTATAGCCTAAATTGATAATTATTTGGTCAACTAAAACGTCCGCTAACGTAGTCTTTGGTTGCTTGCTCTTGAGGGTTCTCAAAAATTGATTTAGTGGCAGCATATTCGACTAAATAGCCAGTTTTATCCCCCTTATTGTTAGTTTCGACGTTGAAAAAAGCGGTTAAGTCAGAAACCCGCGCAGCTTGCTGCATATTGTGAGTGACGATAATAATGGTGTATTTCTTTTTTAGCTCCTGCAATAACTCTTCAATTTTCAGGGTGGAGATAGGATCAAGAGCAGAACAAGGTTCGTCCATCAGCAAAATTTCTGGCTCTAAAGCGATCGCTCTAGCAATGCACAAACGCTGTTGTTGTCCCCCAGAAAGGTCAAGACCACTTTGAGAGAGCTTGTCTTTGACTTCGTCCCATAAGAAAGCTCGACGCAAAGAACGCTCGACTAATTCATCCATATTCCCTCGATAATGATTTACCCCAGCACCGTAAGCAATATTACTATATATAGACTTAGGGAAAGGGTTGGGCTTTTGAAACACCATGCCAATCTTACGGCGTACACTGATAGGATCGACCTTAGTTCCGTACAGATTGGTGTTATGGAAAGTTATTTTGCCCGTAACTTTAGTATTAGCTATGAGGTCATTCATGCGGTTAAAACACCGTAGCATAGTACTTTTACCACAGCCAGACGGACCAATGAAAGCGACAATATTGTGTTTAGGAACTTCTAAGGAAATATCCCGAACAGCTAAAAAGTTGCCGTAAAAAACAGATACATTATCAGCCTTGACAATGATGTCATTTTTGTTGGGAGAGCCAGCAAATTCTGGGTCAAATTGAGATTTATCCATGAGTTCAGCACTCTATTTTATTTTAATAACCCTGTAATAACCCAACTTGCTGTGTGACAAGTTTAAAGTTGACAAAGGTCTCAATATCCGTGTTTTTACAGAAAAATTAGCAAGTGTTATCCTATAAGATCGGTAATTTCTCGGTAGAAAATTTTTTGAGAGAACAATACTTTTAGTTAAGTACTAATTCTAGTTATTCAACCTCTGGCAAAAGTAATTTTTTAATCAATTTCTTCCTTTTCCTCCTTGTTTTGTTTGTCTTTTTCAACTATTCAACGTTTTCCTGATTTATTGTTTGCTGAGAATTTTGTAGTTAGTCACTACTCGATTGCCATCAGGTAGCTCTAGCCATTGCCACTCTATCTCCTCATCTTCGTTAATTTCAATACTGTATATCGAACTAAACAGGTATGAAGCAGTAGGAGGAGGAGCATAAACGATTTTTTTCTGTCTTATTTGGCTATTTATACTGCTCATAAATTGAATTTGACCTAAAACCTTTGGGCTTATACTACCTCGATTTTGCTGTCCAAAAATCTTCTGGCTTAACTTTTTTTGAATATTTTTAATAGCAATTAATCAAGAGAATCCTATTAAAATTTGCGTTAATATAAGCTAAAAACGATTATATCCAGGTTTATAAAGTTTATTTGAGATTGGGGGGGGGGAGAAACCTTGGTTAGAATATTTTTTACTTCTAATAGCCACTATTTTCTCTAATTTTCAATTATTGTAAGTGTGCCAAAACTACAGTATGAAGTTAAAGTTTTATAAACAAAAATTGCTTTTATAGAAGCATTTTTTTCTTTGTCTATTGACGCAGAGCCAATACGTTAGACTAAGGGTAGAGAAAACACTTAGAGTAATTTAAGGAGGGGTAGAAAAGATGGATCTCAAAAACTTTATGCCTGATCTCGAAGATGTAGTTGAAGATCTCGGTATTCCTGGAGTTGCTGCTATTGTCTTGCTACCAGTTTTAATTCCTGTAGCTGCTGGAAAAGTTGGTAAACCCTTAGCCAAAGCTACTATTAAAGGAGGAATCGTCCTCTATGAAAAAGGCAAAGGTGTAGTTGCAGAAGTAGGGGAAACTCTCGAAGATCTCGTAGCAGAAGCTAAAGCCGAATTGGCTGAAACTGGAGCTGGCGAAGTAGCAGAAGTAGAAGCAGCCAGTTAGTTAGCTTAAAACTTAACTAAATTCTATTTAGAGTAAACCCTATCCCAGTATTTATTTGATGGCAATGGAGAAAAGTACCACATTTTCTACAAATGCAGAATTGGAGATAGTTCATGCTGTCAGGGGGAGAGTAAGGCTGCGCCTCAAGGGGGATTATGCCCGCGAAATGTTACCCCAAATAGCCCAGGGTTTACGGCAGCAAGCGGGCATTCTCACAGTCCAAATTAAGCAAGCAAGTAATAGCCTAATAGTACTCTTCGATCCCGATGTAATCTCTCTTAATAAACTTACAGATTCCCTACAAGCTTTTGGCTTTTCCAATACATCAGCGAAAGCAAGAGAGCAGTTAACCAAGAAAGTTCCTGGGATTACTTACAGTAGATTATTCTCCCTGATTCCTCCAGTAGTGGGGATAGCGGTCGCTAGAAGTTTGCAAGTATCTGGTTGGAAATCTATTTTGACCTATATCCTAGCAGCAGGTCTTACTCGCGAAGTCATTGATCAAGTTACGGGAGAATCAGAAGAATCAGAAACACTTGAATTATCTCCAGCTAAAAAAGTCTCTACAATTGAGATACTTACAGAAGAGATAGCACCGCTGTTGAGTGGAATAGAAGCCGATTATGAGATTGTGCATCAAATTCCTGGACGCATTCGCTTGCGGGTACCCAAGATTAGTCGCGATTGCAACTATGCCAAAGAACTCAAAAACTTATTAGAACAAGACAACAGAATTACTGATGTACGCTTCAAAATTAATACTAATTCTGTGGTGATCTTATACGAACCAGAAGCTCTATTCAACTTGCATCTGGATCAATTAGCTTTGAACGATAGCAATGGGAAATATGCAAGTACAAAAGGCTGAAATTTAGTTTGAGCAACTTTAATTGTTATTTATTGCTTACACAAATGAACAATTAGCTACAATACCACGATAATAAAAATAGCAAAATAATTAGCTTTCTATGCCAACGGGAGGAGATTCAGGAATGCCTTTTAAGGTTGAAGACTTATTTGAAGATTTGGGAATTCCAGGCATTGCAGCAGGATTAAGCGCAGTTGTGCTAGCTCCAGTCCTCATTCCTGTTGTAGCTAAAGCCAGCAAACCCGTGGCAAAAGCTATCATTAAAGGAAGCATTATTGCCTACAAAAAAAGTAGAACCGCGCTGGCAGAAACGGGAGAAGTCTTAGAAGATATTGTAGCGGAAGTCCAAGCGGAACTAGCTGAAGCAGAATTGCAACAAAGCTTTGAATCTCCAGACCCAGATTTTGAAGAAAGCTGAATTCTTATTTTTAAAGGTTGATTAGTAATGGCGATCTCAAATAACAATAAAATGCCTCAGCAAGCCTCAATTGTGGAAAACAAGAATTCGTCTTTTCTTGAGGCTCAGATTATTAGCCAAACGCCTGGACGAGTCCGTTTACGAGTTAGACCTGCTCATCGTCAGCAGCAGAAAATAGCACCTATTATTAATGCGCTCAAAGCACGTCTGGAAATTTATCGGGTGAAAACGAACATCCCTAGTGGCAGTATTACCGTACTGCATGGAAGAGAACTACTAACTAGCCAAGATATGTGCATAGTTTTGCAAGACTTGGGTATAAATTTGGTTGAGGTAACTCAAAGGTCAAGGACATCAGTTTCTAGCTCTTCCAGTGCAGCAGCAATTATTAAAACCGCTAAAAACTTAAATCAACAAGTTAAAACAGCTACCGACAATGCGATCGATCTGCGATTTTTATTTCCCTTGGGTTTAGGCGTGATGGCTATGCGTCAGTTACTAGTAAAAGGCTGGCAGTTAGAACTTATACCCTGGTATGTTTTAGCTTGGTATACCTTCGATAGTTTTCTTAAGCTTAATTCCAATGATGAACATTTCTATTAAAGTAATGTTTAAGGCGCATGACATCGCTAAATGATTCAAGCAGTTTTTAGTGATAGAAAACCAGAGCAAGCAGTGCTATCTTAGCATAAGATCACGATTACCGTGTTAAAATGATAATTAGTTATAAAGACCAAGGAGTAAAAGATATATTTAACGGTGATGATACAAAGTATGCACGAAAAGCTTGCCCTCAGAACTTATGGAAAATAGCTAGACGAAAGCTTGACCAATTAGATTTTGCAGCTAGCTTAAATGATTTGCGTTCTCCACCTAAAAATCGATTAGAGGCTTTGAAAGGCGATCGCCAAGGAGAGCATAGTATTCGCATTAATGACCAGTACAGAATCTGCTTTGTTTGGTCAAACGATGGGGTTAAAGATGTTGAAATCGTAGATTATCATTAAGAGGAGAGACTTGTGGTTAATATCCCGAGTAATAGACCGCCAACTAGCCCTGGCGAAATGTTGAAAGAAGAATTTCTAGAACCAATGGGATTGACTCAGCAACAGCTAGCCGATGGGATTGGAGTGAGCTATCAAAGAATTAACGAACTAATCAACGGCAAGAGGGGAATTACAACCAGTACCGCTTTAAGATTAGCCAAATATTTCAATACATCCCCTGACTTCTGGTTAAATATGCAAAGGGCTAATGAGCTATATCGCGTAATGCAAAAAGAAGGAGACCAGATTAAAAAGATTCAACCGATAGTCTGAATAAAACTCAATATAATAAATAGTTAGAGATTGAGGGGGATAATCACGTTCTTTTTGTTAATCTGACATTAAAAATCACAAGAAGATATCGCGCTGCTGAAGACAACCGTTAACTCCGAACTCCAAATTCCGAACTAAAGTCAAATAATCCGCCAAAATTTAATTGTTTTGTCATCACTACCACTGACTATAGTTTTTCCGTTAGGATGAATTACCAAGGTTCTGACAGTTTGTTCATGTCCCATCAAGGTTTGTCGCAGTTCTCCACTTTCCCAATGCCAAATTTTAATCGTCTTGTCCTCACTACCACTGACTAGATATTGACAATTGGGATCGATCGCCACAGAACTAATTCCTCCTGTATGTCCTGTTAAGGTGCGTAATAATGTCCCCGTCTTTATATCCCAGAGTTTAATAGTTCGATCATCACTACCACTAACAATGGTTTGACCATCAGGCGTAATTGCAAGTACCTTCACTGGTGCTTTATGTCCTGTCAGGGTTTGTGCCAGATTACCTTTGGGTAAATGCCAAATTCTAATAGTCTTATCTTCACTACCACTGACTAAAGTTTGACCATTAGGCGCGATCGCCAACGCATAAACCCATTGTTTATGCCCGAATAGAGTCAGCCAAGATTCTCCTGTTTGTAAATCCCATAATTTGATTTTATGGCTACCACTGGCAAGAAAAGGGCGAGTTCCAGAACTGATCGCCAGAGATTGAATGATCTGTTTATGACCGAATAAAGTCTGTTCTAGTTTTCCCGTGTGCAGATGCCAAATTTTGAGATGACTTCTTTTTGGGGTTGTATCACTACAGACTAGTTTATCTCCATCAGGACAGAGAGTCATAGCGATCGCCTTACCAGCATATCCTCGCAGTTGACGGGTAGGAGATAGCTGAACTTTTCTGCGCTTTAGCTGCCAGAGATCGAGAGTTTTATTGGCACTTTTGCTAATCAGCTTACAATTGGTTGAGTCTAGCCATAAGCAGCCAACTTGACCAGAAATTTCTGTAACAGTATAGTCGAGAGCAAAATGCTCGACCTTTGAAGAATCGGCAAAAGGATGGCGATCGCACAAACTGTTGATTACTTGTTGCATAGGTGCGATATCATATTGATCATCTAGTCGAGATAAGCAAGCTTGAAGATTGACCAGATATTCCCAATCTTGTGCTGTCATAGTAGCTTGAATCCTATCTAGATCTAATCTTTCTATTGCCAGTACTGAAGATAGTTGACGCTGTTGTAGCCAATGCTGCCACGAATAGTCTATCTGTTCTTTAGCCAGAGAAATATCTAGTGGGAAAAGACTGTGAGCTAATTTTAAACTCAGTTGAGCCATAGAATTAGGTTTTTCTGGAACTAATACTTGCAATACCTTTTGATAAATAGAGATACTGGCACGAATAATAGCTGATAAAAATTCCGATTCCGACCCAGATTCTCCTAGCAACTGTGGCAACCAGCTAGTTAAATGAGGCGGAATATCATTTTCGATTAAATAATGGATATCTGTCACCCAACCAGCGACAAGACATTGACATTGACTTAAAAATTGACAGATATAGGTAAAATCTTGGTGATTAACTCTGTAACCAAAATTTAATTCCCCAGTTTCAATCCCTGCTGCTTGTAATTGAACTACTTCTTCGAGAATCCCCAGATTAATATCATTATCCCCCCCTAATTTTGCTACTTCTTCAGGAGATTTGCCTAATGTTAAAAGCTTAGTTTTAATTTCTTTCCATCTTAAGGCTCTGGCTGCGATCGATGTTTCGAGAAGACTGCGATAAGGTAATTTTAAAAGAGTTTCATAGCAATATTGCTCTTGCTGACCTCTCCAATAACCTAATCGTAAGATAAGATAATTACTTTCAATTCCTGTCTCTAAAATTAAAATAGGCTCTGATTGCAGAGCCTCAAATAAAACTTTAATACTGGCTTCGCCATGAAAATTATGATAATTCCAAGCTCCTCCTAAAAATTCCGTAGGTCTCATCAAACATTGAGAAGAATAGTTTTCAGCCAGAAATTCTCGTAAGTTTTGCAACAATATGCTCTCTATTTCTTGAACTTCTATGCCAATAGACTTAAACTCTTTTAAGTTTTTTTGGGGAGGAGCTACTAAAATTTTTAGAGGAATTTGACAATCACCAAGTCGAGAATGGATTAATTGACTAGGTAATAAACGGAGAGGCCAATATTCTAAACTTTTATTAATTTCTGGTAATTTTAAGGCAGTTTCTTCAACTTTTTGACTGATTATTCCCAATAAATCCTGCTTAGTTATTGATGAATAGCAATTAACTGATTGTTGCGGTTGTAATACTGATTTGTTTTCAAGCCCATCTGACTGGAGGATTAAACTTGTATTTTGAATTATTTCTTGAGCGATATCACTATGGTCTTCTTTAATACCCAAGGAGCTTAATGCAATTTTAGCTTGTCTATTCTGCTGATTTTTAATTTCACTTTGAACAGTATCTAAAAAAATATTAGTGCCTGTATAAGCCAAACTAGTAAAAATTGGCTTGGCGACTTGAATTAATAAGTTAACCCACTGCTCCATAAAAACTATTCTGAACTCAAGAAACTTGGTTTTGCCATTAAATATAGCACTAGACTAAAGCTCTAGCGAATGGTTATTGGAACTTCAACAAAAATCAAACTCCAACTCTGTTTATTTGGCACAATTATGCTTCTTAGGGTAACCCTAAGAGGGAAATTTTGTCCGTTTCTTCCCAAGGGACTAATCCAATATCTGTCCTGCCTAAATGACCGTAAGTTGCTAGCTGTTTATAAAATCCTCCTTTAATCAATGCGGGCAGAAATCTCAGATTAAATTTTTTAATAATGCCTGCTAGTCGAAAATCAAAATGCTTTTCCAAGAGGGCTTTGATTTTTTCATCGGGGATTGTTCCTGTACCAAAAGTTTCTACTTGAATACTTACTGGTCGCGCTAATCCAATGGAATAACTAAGCTGTACTTCACATTCCTCTGCCAAACCTGCTGCTACGACATTTTTGGCAGCATAACGAGCAGCATAAGCTCCTACTCGATCTATTCTAGTCGGGTCTTTGCCACTGAGAGCTGCTCCACTATGCCGTGAATATTCGCCGTAGGTATCGATCGCGTTTTTTCTCCCTGTAACACCAGAATGGGCAGCAGGACCTCCGATAATGAAAGCTCCATCGGGGTTGATAAATATCCTGGTATCAGCATCAGGTTTAATAATTTCTTTCTCAAAGACAGGATCAATAACGGTGGTCCGAATATCTTCTTCCAGTTGTTTAAGGTCTGGACTAGCTAAGTGGTCAAGGGGGTACTGACTGGCAATAATCGTAATGCTATGGATACGGTAGGGTTGGCGATCGCAATATTCTACTCCCACTTGAGTTTTACCATCGGGAGTAAGATAGGGCAGAATATTTTCCACTCTAACTTCTGTGAGTCTTCTGGCTAGTTGATGGGCTAACCAAATGGGTAGAGGCATCAAAACTGGTGTTTGATTGCAAGCAAAGCCAAAGACAGTTGCTTGGTTTTTGACTGCTATTTCTTCTATTTCTGCATCAGAGAGTGTTTGTTCGTCAAAGTGACGATATTCACTGGGAGGTAATTCTTTAAGGCTAGTAACAATGCTACAAGTTTTAGCACTGAAAGAGGATTGATCATAACCTACTTGTTTAATTACTTGTCGAGCAATTTTGGTAAAGTCAATGAGTGAGTCCGACTCAAACCTTGCTGCAATAAAGACAATAGCTGTTGCCACCGCACATTCAGTTACTACTCGCGTAAAGGGATCGTGTCGCAAAAAATGATCAACGATCGCGTCGCTGATGCGATCGCATAATTTATCAGGATGTCCTTCGGTGACTGATTCGGAGGTAAACATAAAATCTTGTTTCATGGTTTTTCTCCTATAACCTTTTTAGTCTTTTCATTAAATAAAAGTGGGAGTAAGGCACTGTTACTAATCACCACACCATCAAGCAGATTCAGAGGTGTAACCTGTAGTAAACTTCTCAAACCAGGAATCACTAAGCAGATCAGTTGGAGAGTCAAAGAACCACTAAGAGCAACGGTTAAATAATGGTTTGGTGGTAACTCGATAGTATTAAGGGGTTTACTAGAACGACAACTTAAAGCGTGGAGTAACTGACTTGTGACTAGGCTCATAAAGGCAATAGAACTGGCATGGGGACCAATACCATAGCGGGCAATCCCATAACCATAAGCTGCCATGGTACTTACAGACAAGAACCTATCCCACTGATAATATTTTGTTAATCCAGATATGAACGGTAGCTAGAGACAAAAAAGCATCAAAATTAATTTTTTGACGTTCCCATCGAACAACTAGACGACGATACTTACGTTGATACCAGGCA
>JASJDF010000102.1 GCA_030065715.1 Xenococcaceae cyanobacterium MO_188.B19
ATCCAAACAACAATATTTCTAATCTGGTGTCTTCGCTAAAATCAGCGAGTAGTAGAATTATTAGAAAAAAATATCCCCAAGAAATAGCTAAGTTTTACTGGGGAAAAAATGCTAAATTATGGCACGATTCAAAGTGCATTATTAGTTGTGGAGGCGCACCTCTAGAAGTTATCAAAGAGTATATTGAAAATCAATCAGGTGGTAGAGAATAGCGGTGCGATCCCTCATGAATGCCCGACATTACGTTAAATGAATAATTGAGCTTTTATCTCAAATTATATGCGAACTATTGCTGAGATTAATGACAAAATTCTTTCTGGTCAAGTAGTAGCTTGGACAGTAGAGCAGTTAAAAGCAAAAGTCCAAGATATCGGAGTCACCCAAGCTTTCCAAGAAGTAGATGTAGTTTGTACTGGCACTTTTGAGCCAATGGAGTCTTCAGGGGCAATTATTAATCTGGGACATACCGATCCACCGATTAAGATTAGTCAATGTTGGTTTGATGGTGTACCTGGTTATGCTGGATTTGGGGCAGTAGATTTATATTTAGGTGCTACGGCTATTGCTAGTCAGAATACCAATGAAATTAAAGATATAGACACTAATTCCCGTACCAATCTTAAACGGGGTGGAGGTCATGTAATTGAAGACCTGATTGCAGGGAAAAGCATTAATTTTAAGGCATTAGGACACCCCACAGATTGTTATCCCAGAGAATCTTTTGAAAATACCATTACCAAAGATACTATTAACCAGTTTTATTTATTTAATCCTCGTAACTTATACCAAAATTTTATCGTTGGAGTTAATGGTAGCGATCGCACTTTATATACTTATTTAGGCACCTTACGACCCAGATTAGGTAATGCAGTTTTTTCTAATCCTGGAGCAATTTCTCCTTTATTAAACGATCCAGATTTAAATTTAATTGGCATTGGCACAAAAATCTGGTTCGGTGGTGGTGTTGGTTATGTAGCGTGGGAAGGAACACAGCATTTCCCCCTTCAAAAGAGGCTTCCCAATCGTACTCCTATTGGACCTGCTGCTACTGTAGCTTTAATTGGAGATGCCAAACAAATGGACGCTCACTGGGTTAGAGGTTGTTATTTTCAGAATTATGGTTCTTCTTTAATGTTGGGAGTGGGGGTGCCATTACCAGTTTTAGAAGAAGAAGTAATCGTTAAATGCACAGTACAAGACAAAGATATTGTTGCCCCTGTAATCGATTTTTCCATTCCTCGTCGAGTCCGTCCGACGTTTGGATTAGTAACCTATCAACAACTTAAAAGTGGACGTATTACTATTGACGGCAGAACCGTTAGGGTTGCCCCCTTAACAAGTATCTCCTTTTCTCGACAAGTTGCAGAGGAGTTACAACAGGAAATCGAGCAAGGAAAATTTACTTTAACTGAACCAGTGGCTTCTCTTTCCCAAGAGCGAACTTTTATTCCTCAAGACCCCCGAAGTTCTTAAGGAAGTAGGAATGTCCTAAAGGATATACCTTCGGATAAGGAACGAGGAACAAGGAAAGAAGTAAACTAGTAAAATCCTTACTTGCTTGGCTTCTTAAGAGAGGGTTTAGAAGGTTTCGGGCGAGGAGCCGAACTTGGTTTACGAGGGGGTAAAATCCGCTTATTGCCTTTGATATTGGGTTTTTTACTTTTAGTCTTGAATCGAGGTTTTTTCTGAGCAAAGCCTAAATCTGTGCCATCTTGAACCACTAAGGTTTCTCCCTCCAGATGAACATTTAGATCATAGAAGCGTTTGAGAGGTCTTTCTCCCAAAACTCCTTGGAGTTTGAGTTTAAAAAATTTAGGTTTATCTCCTTCTTTGCGAGGAAATTGCTTAATTTTAATAACTATGGATTTTTCTGCCACATTGAAGAAAATTACTTCTCCTCGAATTGAAAAATAACCAGCTTCTACTGGTGTGGTTTCAGTTTGACCAGATTCATCATCTTTACTAAGGGTTTCAGGTTCCCAAACCCCAACAATCTGAACGTGTAAACCGTCATTTTCGGTTTTGGTTCGAGGATAAACTACCCATAAGTGCTGTTTATCCATATCAAGATGGTTTTTAACAAGACTAATGACTCGACCTAAAACTACAGCCTCAATTTTTGTGCCATCAGCAGTGATCAGATGTCCTTGAGTAAGTTGTTCTTCACTTCTTTCGTATTGAGCTTGAATTAGACCAATCGCGCGATATTGTCGGGGATGGGAAGGGGGAGGAATCGGTTGAGTCCTTTCTTTATGTTCAGTGGCTTCTGTTGTCGGTTGATGGGGAGAAGACAAGGGAGGGGTTTTTTCCTCACTACCCTGATTAGAGGGAGGCTCTGGTCGAGAGGCTTTCTCGCGATCAAGGTTGATTTTAGGAGTCTTATTTTCAGCAGGATTCATGGACATCATTCAAAGGCGGAGACTAGAGTTACTGTGTAAAAGAGACAAGATACTATTACTTTACTGTTTTCAAAGTTAAAATAGCTCCCAAGACGAAAATTTAATTTAGAAATAAGACCAAAAATAAATTTGGCTCTACGACTAGAATAAACTATGGTCACAAAGACGAATCAATCATAAAACACAACTTAAGTTAATCTGCTCATTGTAGCCAATTAATCGTATGACAATTGATAGTAAAAGAAATCGTTGGATGTATATAGTGTTGGGTTTAATGTTATTTTCCCTCATTATATTTTCAGGACTACCTTTGATTGGTAGTATGATGCAGGAAAGTCCCATCTTGTCAGAAGCCCAGTCCGAACCAACTTTTGCGATTGCAGAACAAAAAAAAGCGAAGTTGGAATCAGAAGCCATAGGTTATGAAAAAGTCCTAGTCAAAGAACCTAATAATGAAACTGCGCTGAGAGAGTTATTAACTGTGCGTCTGCAACAACAAGAGATTGAAAAAACTCTTGAACCTCTAGAAAAATTAGCTCAACTACATCCAGAACAGGCTGATTACAATGTACTTTTAGGACAAACTAAACAATATCTTGACGACTACGAAGGCGCAGCAGCAGCCTATAAACAAGTGCTATCAGAAGCACCAGGAAATATTATGGCTTTGGGCGGATTAGCCAATTTATTTTTGACTCAAAACCTCCCAACTAAAGCGATCGCATTATTAGAAAATACCATTAATCAGGGTAAAGAAAAGTCAGATTCAGACATTGATGTGAGTTCGACCCAATTGCTATTAGGGGAAATCTATACTCAACAAAAAGATTATGAAGCAGCATTAACGGTTTTTGATGAGGTCGCAGCAGCAGATAAAAATGATTTTCGCCCCATCTTGGCTCAAGGACTAGTGCTACAAGAACAAGGTAAAGATGATATAGCCAAACCTCTAATTAAAAAAGCTTATCAACTAGCACCATCGGATTTTAAAGATCAGATTAAAAACAATTATCTTTAAAACTCCCCACAAGGGGCAAGTGTCAAAAATAACACTTTCCTCGTCTCCCCTGCTCCTTGTCCCCCTTATCCCTATCTTGAGAAAGATAATAATCAAGCTCGAAAATAATATAAGTTAAAGAAGGATTTTCTTAATCCATAATCTTAAACTAAACGGCAAGGAGAAATTATGCGCGCAGTACTGATGGCTGGAGGTTCAGGGACTAGACTAAGACCACTAACCTGCGATCTCCCCAAGCCGATGGTGCCAATCCTCAATCGTCCCATAGCAGAACATATTATTAATCTTCTCAAACGCAACAATATAAAAGAAGTTATTGCAACTCTCTATTATCTGCCTGATGTCATGCGTGACTACTTCCAAGATGGTAAAGATTTTGGTATTGAAATGAGTTATGCCATCGAAGAAGAGCAACCTTTAGGCACTGCTGGCTGTGTTAAAAATATTCAACAATGGCTAGATGATACCTTTTTAGTAATTAGTGGGGATGGTATCACAGATTTTGATCTACAAGCTGCGATCGCGTATCATAAGGAAAAGCAATCGAAAGCAACTCTGATTCTGACTCGTGTACCCAATCCTGTAGAGTTTGGCGTAGTGATTACTGATGAAGACGGTAGAATTAATCGCTTTTTGGAAAAACCTTCTCTAAGTGAAATTTTCTCGGACACAATCAATACAGGTACTTATATCCTAGAGCCAGAAGTTTTAAACTATCTACCAGACAACGAAGAATCCGACTTTTCTAAAGACTTATTTCCTTTATTACTCGAAAAGCAAGAACCCATGTACGGTTACATTGCAGAAGGATATTGGTGTGATGTAGGTCATTTAGACGCTTATCGGGATGCTCAATATGATGCTCTGGAACAAAAGGTTAAACTTGATTTTGCCTACGAAGAAAAATCACCTGGACTATGGGTAGGTAAAAATACTTATATTGATCCTAGTGCCCAGATTGAAACCCCTGCTTTAATCGGTAGGAACTGTCGTATCGGCTCCAGAGCCAAAATTGAAGCTGGCACAGTAATCGGAGATAATGTAACCATTGGTACGGATGCAGATTTAAAACGCCCGATCATTTGGAATGGTGTAACTGTAGGAGATGAAGCTCATTTACGAGCTTGTGTTATTGCTCGTGGTACCAGGGTAGATCGTCGTTCCCAAGTTCTAGAAGGTGCAGTAGTAGGAGCTTTGTGTACTGTAGGAGAAGAAGCCCAAATCGCTCCTAGTGTTAGGGTTTGGCCCAGTAAAAGAATCGAATCGGGAGCAATACTAAACATCAATTTGATTTGGGGTAATACGGCTCAACGGAATCTCTTTGGACAAAGGGGAGTTTCAGGACTGGCAAATATTGATATTACTCCCGAATTTGCAGTCAAGCTGGGTGCAGCTTATGGTTCTACTATGAAATTAGGAGCTACCGTTTTAGCTTCTCGGGATCAGCGTAGTGTGTCTCGCATGGTCAGTCGTTCTTTGATTGCAGGTTTAATGTCCGCTGGGGTAAATGTGCAAAATCTCGAAGCTACTGCGATTCCGATTTCTCGAACTCTAACTAATCGCCTCAATGCTTCAGGAGGTATTCATGTACGTTTAGAGCCGAATCGTCCCGATTATATTCTGATTGAATTTTTTGATCGCAAGGGAATTAGTATTTCTAAATCTAAAGAGAAGAAAATTGAAGGTACTTATTTTAAAGAAGATTTACGTAGGGCTTCTATTCCAGAAATCGGTAATGTAGCATACCCAGATGGAATAATTGAAACTTACAGTCGCACTTTTGAAAAACACCTGAATATTGCAGCAATTCGTCATAGTAGGTCAAAAATCGTCATTGATTATGTCTATTCTGTATCAGGGGCAATTTTACCCCAGCTTTTAGCTAAATTTGGTACTGATGCGGTGGTGCTCAATGCTAGTTTGAGACAAAATGCCATTTCTGGGGTGGAAAAAGAAGTTTTACTCCATCAATTAGGTCAAGTAGTAGAAGCCCTTAAAGCTAATTTGGGAGTACAAGTGTCAGCCAATGGAGAGCAATTTATTTTGGTCGATGAATCTGGTTTACCCATTCGTGGGGAACTTTTGACAGCTCTAATGGTTAATACTATTTTGACAGCTAATCCTCGCTGTACTATAGTTGTACCTGTTCATTCTTCTAGTGCCGTTGAGCAAATTGCTCGTCGTCATGATGGGAATGTAATTCGGACTAAAGTTAATCCTACAGCTTTAATGGCAGCTTCTCAAGACAATCCTAATGTTGTATTGGGTGGTAGTGGAGATATTGGATTTATTTTCCCCCAACTCCATCCAGGCTTTGATGCCATGTTTGGTATTGCTAAATTAATCGAAATGCTGACCATTCAAGAGCGATCGCTGGTACAATTGCGTAGTGAGTTACCAACAGTTTGCCATAAAAGTTATACAGTACGCTGCCCTTGGAAGGTTAAAGGTGCATTAATGCGTCATCTAGTAGAAACCCATCCTACAGAAAATCTAGAGTTAATCGATGGGGTAAAAATTATTAATCCTCAAAATGATAACTGGGTTCTGATTTTACCCGATGCAGGAGAACCCCAAGTTCACATCTTTGCTAATAGTGAAAGCCGAGACTGGGTAGATGAACATCTAAGTCAATATCGTCAAAAAGTACAACAATTTATTGATCGTGAACAAGGTTTAGTCAGAGGAGACTTGTAAACTAAATAGTTAATATTAACTATTGGTTTATAAAGATTTAGTGCCTGTAGTTTGGTACAATTGAACTTAATTAAGTAGGAGTTTGGAAGTCATGAATAGCTGTGTATTGATGGTAGAAATTATTAGTGAGCCTGAACTGCGCCAAACCGCTGATAACTTAGAAGTATCTAATATGATGGTGGAGTTTCCTGGATTGCGCTCTGAAGACCCTTCTGCCAGAATCAAAGCTGTAGGATGGGGGAGTTTAGCCTCAGAAATCAGTGAAAAATATCATACTGGCGATCGCGTTATTATCGAAGGTCGTCTCAGTATGAATACAATCGAAATGAAAGAAGGTTATAAGGAAAAACGTGCAGAACTAGTGATTTCTCGAATTTTTCCTTTAGGAAGCAGTAATAATAGTTATTCTTCCCAATCATCAGAGCCTTCTAATGTAGTTAATTTTCAATCCGCACCCCAGCCATCAGCACCAGTCAATACGGTAGCTGAATATGCTCCAACCCCTGCTCCAAGCTCCACTGTCAATGTGCCTGAAACTTCTACACCAGGAAACTATACCAATGAAGAATTAGACGATATTCCTTTTATGCGACCCATTTATTCTAAAAATAATTTAGGTAAAGTATTATGCGACTCTTGGGAGTTAGCAGTAGATAGCTATTGGGATGGAATAAAGTAATAAGAGTTTTATTTATTGCAATTGTTCTCAAAACGGCGAGAGATTTTCTGAGTCTTTCGCCGTTAAACTTACAAATTTACAATCGAATTGTAAATTTATGGTGAATTTGTTAAGCAAAAGTCAAGAAAGCTTTAACCAAATAATATTTGGGTTATCATAATGCACGTTTATATGTGTATGTCAACTTTCCATACTTGTTTCAAGAATGAATAAGACAATAGGTACATCAATACTGTTTGTTTAACGATTAAGCAGCTGATGGAACGGGCGCAAAGGTGAGTGGTTGAAGTTGAGTTGTGCCACTTCTATGCAAGCGTTTTTTGCTCTTGAATTTGGAGCGAGGTTTCTTGACGACGCGGGGATTAGTCCTGCCTTGACGAGTCGGAATCTGTTGCTCTAAAATCTCATCCATTAACCAACTGACCAAGAAAGGAAGAGTAGCGGTTTCTGCCTGTTGAAACATAGTCACAGCGCGACGCAGAACACGCAAACTGCCAGTAAATCCTAAGTTCAAAGGAGAAATCCCAGCCTCGGTGGAGGCTTTAAACATCAAACAGCGCACTGCCCAATGTGCCAATAACCAGCCATAAATTTCTTGTACAACCAAGCGTGGGGTTTTGGAGCGAATGGGGGTTTTGCGACCATTAAGATGAGTTTTCAATTCATCCAGGGTATTTTCAATTTCCCAACGCATATGATATTCTCGGGCTAACAACAAAGCGGGAAATAGAGCAATATCTACCAAATCCGTAATCAAACGATAAACTTGTTCAGTTCCGTTTTCTTCAATCACAGTTGACCAAAAACTTATCTAGTTGTAATTCCTGCTCTATTTAAAATTTCGGGAATTAAATCTTCCCGCTTTACCGCCATTAAATGTACTCCCTGACAGATAGTTTGAGCTAGTTTTACTTGCTCTGCTGCAATATTAATCCCTTCTTGCAGTGGTTCTTCGGCTTGGGCTAAACGCTCAATAATACTATCGGGAATATTAACTCCTGGGACATAGCGATTTATAAATTGAGCATTTTTAGCAGATTTTAGTAAAAAGATGCCTGCTAGAATTGGCTTATCACTCACTGAAGCTATTTGGTGCATAAACTTATCTAGTTTTTCAAAATCCGTAATCATTTGACTTTGAAAAAACTGCGCCCCCGCTGCTATTTTTCGCTCAAAACGACTTTTCAAACCTGACCAACTGGGGGATTGGGGATCTACAGCAGCACCAGGAAATAAGTCTAGAGGCTCATCAGGAAGACTTTTATCGTTAAAATCTATTCCCTGATTTAATTTTTCAATTACCTTTAAGAGTCGGACAGATTCTAATTCAAATACAGATTTAGCTTTTTTATGATCGCCTGCTTTTACAGGATCGCCCGTCAGAGCCAGAATATTACGGATTCCTAAAGCATAAGCACCCATTAAATCTGCTTGTAAGCCAATAGCATTGCGATCGCGACACGCTATCTGACATACTGGTTCTATACCATGTTGCAATAAGATGGTGGATGCAGCCAAAGAAGACATTCGCAGCACCGCACGACTACCATCAGTAACATTTACAGCATGAACTCGATCCTTAAGTAATTCTGCCATTTCTAGCATCCGCTTGGGGTTTCCACCTTTGGGGGGAGCAACCTCTGCTGTAATTAAAAACTGTTTATCGGCAACGGCACTACGAAAACGACTTTTAACATTTAACATTGAGCATTTAACATTTAACATTTAACAATTGGCTATTAACATTGTTCAAATAAATTCAATTATCAACTGTTAAAAAGCCTAAAGCATTTTGGACTCTGGACAAAGTCCTATTAGCAACCTCTGCTGCTTTATCTGCACCATCTTTAAGTACCGAATCTAGGTAATCCCGATTGTTCATAATCTCTTGATACTTGTCTTGAACAGGTTTGAGGGCTTCTACTGTAGTTTCAGTCAACAATGGTTTAAACTGTCCCCAACCCATATCCTGACACTCTATAGCTACAGCTTCTTTGGTTTTGCCAGATAGTAATTGATATAGAGTCAGTAAATTATTGCATTCTGGACGCTCTGGATCGTCAAAAGTTAATCCTTTTACAGGATCGGTTTTACATTTTTTGATTTTTCTTTTAATCTCATCAGGAGAGTCGAGCAAACTAATACGACTTAACTCTGAAGGATCGGATTTTGACATTTTTTTAGTTCCATCCGTAAGACTCATAACCCTAGCACCCTGTTCTTTAATCATAGGTTCGGGTAGCTTCAGAATTGGGTGCTTTTTCTTACCAAATTTATCATTAACCCTTACGGCAATATCACGAGTTAGTTCTAAATGTTGCTTTTGGTCTTCTCCTACTGGTACTTTATCTGCATCATAGAGTAGGATGTCTGCTGCCATTAATACGGGATAGTCTAGTAATCCTACACTGACGTTTTCTCCTTGCTTTAGTGCTTTTTCCTTAAACTGAATCATTCTCTCTAACCAATTGAGAGGGGTGACGCAGTTGAGTAACCAAGTTAATTCACTATGAGCTTTAACATGGGATTGAACAAAAATTGTCGAACAATCTAAATCAATACCACAGGCTAAATATAAAGCACCCATTTTCAGGGTATTATCTGCTAATTCTTTAGGATTGTGGGGAACAGTAATAGCGTGTAAATCCACTACACAGAAAAAATTATCATATTCTTGTTGTATCTCCACCCAGTTACGGATTGCTCCTAAATAATTGCCTAAATGTAAGTTTCCTGTTGGTTGTACTCCAGATAAAACTCGCTGTTTGCTCATTGTGTTTGTAAATTGGTTTGGTTTCAAAGGGTTGAGAGATTTTCCACAACTAACAAGTATTACACGAATTGAGAATCCTCGTTACTTAGAGTAATACTTTATAGATAATGTTCGTGTTTTTTTTAGATCCAATAAAAACTCTGTGTACCATTAACTGTTCGCTGATAAACTCTTTTCTTCTTTACCTTCAATATTGCATCCAAACCTCAAATTCCTTTGCAACTTAGCGTCTTATGGGTCGCGGTATCCTTTAGGATACCGCGAGACAAAAAACCATCCGCAGAGCGAGTCATTTATAAGTTTCAAGATTGTAGAAATCTCAAAAACAGTTATCCCATACAAAATCAATTATTTGGAAAACTAGAATTAACAGTTCAGATTCTTATGCCAATATAGAAATCCCAAGATTTATGATAGCTTTTCCAAAACCTTAGATGAAACCCTTATCTCATCGTCTTTTTTGTTTTACATATACCATTAAACAATGGCTAATCAGAAGATTTACCCTTAGTGGATTAGGGTTTTTAGTCTTGTTAGGCATTACTGCAATTATTGGAATCGATACGAAGCGTACAATGGCATATCAGATATTCACTTTTTTACTCTCAATTCTGATTATTGCCATAATTTATAGTTTGCGTTTCTCAGATCGCATCACTATCAGTCGTATCTTACCGAGATTTGGCACAGTGGGAGTTAAGCTGCAATATTCTATTACAGTAGAGAATAGAACAAATAAAAGACAAATAGGATTAAAAATCAGGGAAAATTTTGCCGATCCTCGTCCTAGTTGGTCTAGGTTTAAAATATTTCTGCGTTCCTATCCTCGCAAACATCGCTTTGTTTCTCTCAGCGTCATGTACTATCGTTGGCTGAAGCTAGTTGCTCGCCGACAGAAAGCTACTACTAAAACGGTCAATATTCCCCCTATTCCACCTCGCAGTAAAGTTAAAGTTATGGTGGAGTTAGACCCTTCTCATCGAGGAATAGTTAGACTTACAGGCGTTACAATCGCTCGTCCCGATCCTTTTGGCTTGTTTAATGCTTGTCAAAATATTACCCTGCCCCAGTCTTTTTTAATCTTACCCAAACGCTATCAAGTCCCTCCCCTTCAATTACCAGGAACTAGAAAAGCTCAATCTGGCAGTATATCTTTGGCTTCTTCTGTGGGAGATTCAGAGGAGTTTGTGGGATTGAGAGATTATCGCCCTGGTGATCCTTTGCGAAAAATTCATTGGAAAAGTTGGGCAAAAACCGATAAACCTATTGTTAGGGAAGAACAAGAACAATTTTTTGTGCGTCACGCCTTGATTTTAGATACTTTTCAGGAAGCTAAATATAGTGAAATTCTAGAAGAAGCTGTTTCTGTTGCCTCTTCTTTTGCTTGTGACTTTCAGACTCAAGAATCTTTATTAGATGTGATGTTTGTGGCAAATGAGGCTTATTGTTTCACTGCGGGAAGGGGTTTGGGTACTACAGAACAAATGTTGGAGATTTTAGCTGGTGTTACTGCTTGCAATGATGTTAGTTTTGAGTCTTTAGTTTCTACTGTGGTAAATCGTATATCTGTGGTGAGTGGTTGTATTTGTGTGTTAATCGCTTGGGATGAAGAGAGAAAGAAGCTAATTGAATATCTCCAAGCTGCAAGTATTCCGACTTTGGTATTGATAATTAGTGAGGAAAATTCCAGTTTGGATGAGTCGGAATTGATTGGTAATAATTTAATGCAGTTTAAGCTGCTCAAATTGGGCAATATACAAGAAGAATTGTTAATGGTTAATGGTTAGTGGTTAATCGTTCATTGTTCATCGTTGATGCTTCACTAGTGCTTACTTATTATTCCTAGTACCCACTCTCTACTAACTACTAACTACTCCCTACTAACTACTAACTTGATATATGCAATCCCTATCAACTCCTAAATATGGCAAAATCCCACCACTGCTTTTGGGTACTACTATTTTATTTTGGGGATGGCAAACTCAACTGTGGTTTTTGGCAATACCTATCGCCCTCATTATGGAAGGTTCTCGTTTTGTTCCTTGGCGATGGAATTTTAGTGTTGAGGAATTTCGCCAAGCAGCTAATTTTTGTGCCTTACTATTAGTGCTTCAGATACTTTATCTTTTCTTTACTGAAAAATCTCTACAAATTATATTTACTGTGTTTCAGTGGTTTCCTGCTGTTACACTTCCTCTGTTGGTAGCTCAATTTTACTCTACTAAAAATAGGGTTGATGCCCGCGCTTTGTTTTTAAGTAGTCAAAAATCGGAACCTATATATTGGGATCTTAGCTATCCCTATTTTGCCCTATGTCTAGTATCTGCTAGTGCTGGTAATGGGAGGAACATTTCTTTTTATTTAGGATTATTTATTCTTTCTGCGATCGCAATTTGGTATTTACGTTCTCCCAGATTCTCTCCTACCCTATGGGCATCCTTGCTAATAGTTGCAGCATTAATGGGTATGGTAGGTCATGTAGCTCTTCATAATCTCCATTTAGAGTTAAAAAGAAGTACTATGCAATGGGTGATAGCTCATTTTTCCCGTTATAACGCGATCGATCCTAACCAAACCAATACTGCGATTGGGGATATTGGCAGATTAAAACTTTCCAACCAGATCTTACTAAGAGTTAAACCCGATCCTAATACTCTTCCTCCTAAACTTATCAGGAGAGTCAGTTATAACCGATATAGTTCTCCTATGTGGGTTGCAACCAATTCTGAGTTTACCCCTGTTACGAGTACATCAAAAAATAATTGGGAATTATCTTTATCGACTCAAAATCAAACCACTACCAAAGGTTTAACTATTGCTACTACTTTGGAAGAAGAAAAAGAAATACTTAGCCTTCCTCAAGGTAGTTCCAAGATTGAAAAATTATTGGCTGAAAAATTAGAACAAAATCAATATGGAGTGGTACAGATTACAGGAGAACCTAGTTTTGTATCCTATCGAGTCGCATACGACGACAAGCAAAGTATAGATAGTCCCCTTATAGAAGATGATCTTGCTATTCCCATCAGTGAAAAACCAGCTCTAGATTATATTATTGAAGAACTTAACTTGCGAGAAAAGTCCCCCCAAGAAATATTAGATACACTTCAAGTTTTTTTTAATACTAAGTTTGATTATTCTCTAGAATTAACTGGAAGAAGAAGATACATCACTCCTTTATCCACCTTTTTACTAGAAAAACGTGCAGGACACTGCGAATACTTTGCTACTGCTACCACCCTACTTTTAAGATCTTTAGGAATACCTGCTCGCTATGCTATTGGTTATTCTGTCCATGAATTCAACAAATGGGAAAATCAATTTGTAGTTAGGGGTCGCAATGCCCATGCTTGGACTTTAGTATA
>JASJDF010000103.1 GCA_030065715.1 Xenococcaceae cyanobacterium MO_188.B19
GAGGATGGAGAAGGTGGAGAAGAAGGGGAGGACAAGGGAGCAAGACTTTCTCCACTCTCTCCCCACACCTCCCACACTTCCCACACTCCCTAATTTCATTAAGTTTTTAGGCTTATCCAAACAGTATTGGATCCCAGTATCGTTTAGGACGGCGGAGACTGCTTCGACTTAAGTATTATTGCTTAGGTATTTTGTTTATTTATATAAACTTAGATTAATAAATACAAAGTTTATGAATTTACATATCCGAATTTTCTTTATAATCAAATAATAATAAGAAAGTTAGTTTGCTTGTGGTTTTAGCTGTAGGATTGTTTTTTTTAGTTGATCCCTGGTATTTTTACTTAAACAGCCTAATCATAATAAATTATCTTTTTGTGTAATCAAGAGGTAATAAAGTATGAGATATTCATCTCCTTCTAATCTAGGACAATCTTTAGCTTTAGGTATTATGTTAATTGTGACTAGCTTGGCGGTGATTGTACTAATGAGTATAGCTAGTGGACAACTGTAGAACTGCTGTAACCAAGTCTCTAAAAAATGAATACTGCTATCGAACTAGACTATGTTGATCTAGCGTTAGCCCTGGGAATGATCGGAATTACTATCGCCTTGTCCCTATGGCACAATTTGGGCTTAGAAAAGCAATTGGCTATAGGGGCAGGGCGTTCTTTGCTGCAACTATCAGTAGTAGGATATTTATTGGACTTGGTTTTTGTACTCAATAACTGGTTAGCAGTGGTAGCAATCATCATGATTATGTTATCTATTGCAGCCATAACTGCCCGCAATCGCATTGATCGCAAAATCCCAGGAATATTACCTCTAGTTTGGCTTTCTCTACTTAGTAGTACTGCCTTGACTGTAGGTTACATGATAGTAGTAATTATTCAGCCTGCTAATTGGTATGAACCTCAATATCTTATACCTTTGGCAGGAATGGTTTTAGGTAATGGGATGAATGGGGCTGCCTTAGCTGGTGATCGCTTATTAACCGGGATTAAACAGCACCGCCTGGAAATTGAAACTTATCTTTCCCTAGGGGCAACACCTAAACAAGCCATTTTTAATTATCAGAAACAAGCTATACGTACGGGCTTAATCCCGATTTTGAATAATATGATGGTGGTTGGACTAGTAAGCTTACCAGGAATGCTTACTGGTCAAGTAATAGCGGGAAATAATCCCTTAAACGCAGCTTCTTATCAGATTTTAATTTTGTTCGCTATTGTAGCAGCCAACTTCATTGCAACTCTATTGGTGACAGAAACTCTCTATCGCAAGTTTTTTAATAGTTCAATGCAGTTGCAGGTTTAGTAATTGTTAATAAATAGTTAAATCTCTCGGATTTTCGATTTTGCTTGTTGCCAAAGGGTTTCTAATTCTTCTATTGTATAGGTTGTTAAAGAACGCTCAGCGAAAGACTCCATTATTGATAGGCGTTGAATAAAACGCTGGTTAGTGCCTTTCAAAGCTTGATCTGGATCAAGCCCGTACCAACGAGCCAAGTTAATAATAGTGAATAACAAATCACCCAACTCAGCCTCTTGATGAGCTTGATCTGAGGTGGTTAACGCCTCCTTAAATTCCGCTAATTCTTCATCAAACTTTTCCCAAACGTCTGCTATATTTTCCCATTCAAAACCAGAAGCAGCTGCTTTTTTTGATATTTTCATCGCCGAAGTTAAAGGAGGCAAACTTCGAGCATAGCGACGTAATTTATTGCTCAATAGTTGAGCTTGTTCTGGAGTTTCTCCCTTTTCTTTCGCCTTAATCTGTTCCCAATTTTGGTGAACTTCTTCTGCACTATTAACTAGTACATTAGCAAAGACATGGGGATGACGACGAATTAGTTTTTCAGTGATACCTTTGGCTACTTCTTCTAAAGAAAAATAATTATTTTCTTGGGCAATTTGAGCTTGTAATACTACTTGTAATAACAAGTCTCCCAATTCTTCTGCGATCGCGTTTTGGTCTTGACTATGAATGGCATCTATTACTTCATAAGCCTCCTCCACTATATAAGGAATAAGACTTTCAGCAGTTTGCTCTAAATCCCAAGGACAACCACCATCGGGGTTTCTTAACTGTGCTACTACTTCTATTAAATTTTTTAGAGCGGTTAAAACAGAACTATAAATATTAAGATTGCTACTCATTTTATTATAAATTTTATTTGTAGGAAACTTGACACTATTTGAATCAGCTTAATCTTTGTTAATGTAGTTTTTATTACATCGATTTTTAATGTAGTTTTTTTTACTTTTGAATATAGTTTAGTTTACATGAATTGAGGATTTTAGTATCAAAATAAAGTTAGATTCAGTTTAAAGCAACCTTTATCAAAACTTTATACATTCTAAGTAAATTTATAGATTAATATTTAGGTGTTAGGCAAATTATGAAATATTGAATTTTAAGGGGAAGTAAAAATGGTTGCTCAAGGTAATCAAACTTATAACGGCGATAGTGGCGACAATAATAGTAGACTTCTATTCATGCCAGACGCTCTTAAAGGAAATGATCTTCTAAACGGAAATGACGGTGATGACACTCTAGATGGGTTAGGGGGTAATGACGAAATCATAGGTGGAGTCGGCGATGATGCTCTCTTTGGTGGAGCAGGACGAGACTCCCTCTTCGGTGAGGTTGGTGCTGATACTATTTCTGGTGGTTCTGGTAGCGACACTATCGAAGGTGGTGCCAACAATAACGAATTAGGGGAAATTGATGTAATCTCTGGTGGTGGTGGTCGTGACCTCATTTATGGTGATAACGCTGGACCTATTCTTCCTAATCCCAGCGCCCCATTTTTGGTAGAAGGAAATGACTTTATCACCGCCGGTGCTGGTCATGATACTGTTTTCGGTCAAGGTGGTGATGACACCATCTTTGGTAATGGTGGTAGAGACCTAATTGAAGGTGGTGATGGCAATGATGTCATTAACGCTGGTGCTGGTCGTGATACTGTCTTCGGTCAAGATGGAGATGATGAAATCTTGGGTGCTGGTGGTAGAGATAGTCTAGTTGGTGGTGATGGTGATGACACCATTACTGGTGGTGCTGGTAGCGACACTCTAACTGGTAATGCTGGTGAGGATGTCTTTGTCTTTACACCTGCAACTGATCTCAAAAACTTTAATGTGGATATCATCACCGACTTTGATGTTAACGAAGACAAAATCGACCTCACTGCATTTGGTGGTCTTAACTTAAACGCGGGAGCTGTTAACGGAAACATTCAATATAGCCGATTTGAATTCGGACTTAAAGAAGGTCTGGAAAGTGCATTCTATCAAAGAGGTGCTGATGTATTTATTGGTTCTAGACCTGTATTAGGTGGAGGCTATGGTTCTCTTCAGGGTACTGGTGGTTTTGGCAATGGCTTAAATCAAAGTGTAATCATTCTTGAGGACGTTAACATTAATGATCTTGGTGGTGGCAACTTTATCTTCCCTGGTGAAACAGACTAAGTTCGAGTTCCTAACTTAATCTTTGTCGTGTGATAAAAGAAAGCCTCCCTAGAAATATAGGGAGGCTTTAACTATGTAAGAAGATAGCATCGATGTGTGTGATCCTGAGCTTAGGTAAATTTAGCTGAGAGGTTCATCTCTCTTAGGCTTTTTTGCGACCATCACGCCATGCAGCAACAGTACGTCCAAAATTAATTTTAAATTCGGCAAAACCCATAAGCCCCCCTGGTCTGTTCTCATCCCAGGAAGCGGAAAATATACTATAACTTAACCCTATTACTCCTAATCCGAATAGACCCGCCGAGACGAAAACAACAAGATAGGGTGGGAAATCCAATAAGTGACGGGAGAATAACCAATAGAAAATAAAGAATGAAGATATGCCTAAAGCTGTGGGAATTCCTGAGAAGACTACCATACGGCGAATCATTCTGTTACTTACAACCTTGGGGATAGCAGATAGACTGGCATCGGAGTTGCTATTTTTTTTAGGTTTTTTTTGGGTAACTTTTTCTTTGACAGACTCGTTTTGAGATTTAGGGGCTGTTTTTACTGGTTTTTTCTTGTTGCTACTGGGTTCAAAAGGCAGGCGGTTCTTTTTAGAATTTTTAGCCATAAAATTAATTTTAAATTGTTCAGTATTCTATTTTTCCAGTTTCTCAGCCCCTTGGTAACTTGGTCAACTCATAATTACTTTAATATTAATTAACGGCGAATTCCTAAACGACCAATTAGTTTTTGATAACGTCCATAGTCTTTCTTCTGAATATAAGCTAGAAGACGTTTACGACGACCAATCATTTTTAAAAGTCCTCTTCTGGAAGAGTGGTCTTTTTTATTGCTTCTGAGGTGTTCGGTAAGTTGGTTAATTCTGGTAGTCAGCATTGCTACTTGGAGATCGGCAGAACCAGTATCAGTTTCATGAACCTGATATTCACTCATGATCTCTTGTTTGTGCTGTTGGGTTAAAGCCATAGTTTCTGGTCAGAAAATAAAATTGAACTGCAAACAAATATCATATCATTATTTTTTAGTTCTAGAGATATAGTTCAATTTAGTCCCAAGGCAGTAGCTATATTAGAAGGTATCTGTAATAATATGCTTGCTTTAATTAGCAAGGCTGTATGCTTTGCTGGAAAGAGGGGATAGGCAATGGGGAACAAAAAACGATGTTTTTGTTTTCTCATGCCTTGAATATTATTCACCCGCTCTATTCCCTGGTATCTATTCCCTTTAAGGTGTTGAAATAGTGAAATTTTCTTTTAGTTCAGGTGCCAAACCTAGCCCTAGTGATGAACAATTAATCCAAGAATCTGGCTTGGGTACTTTTGGAGGGGTATATACTCCCTCGATTTTAACTATCTTGGGGGTAATTATGTACTTGCGTTTCGGCTGGGTGGTCGGAAATGCAGGTTTAATTAATACTCTCATAATTGTTACTATCTCTACGGCAATCACTTTTTTAACGGCTTTATCAGTATGCGCGATCGCAACAGATAGAGTGGTTCGGGTTGGTGGAGCATACTATATGATCAGTCGCTCTTTAGGAATTGAGACTGGTGGTGCAGTAGGAATATCCCTTTACTTTGCTCAGGCAATTTCCGTTGCTCTCTACACTATTGGTTTTGCCGAAAGTTTTGTAGATGCTTTCCCAAGATTCCATTTCAACCAAGTTTATGTAGCTTTGGTGGTGACAATTTTGGTGGGAATTTTGGCAATCACTTCAGCCAGCATTGCTATTAAAGCTCAGTATTTTATTATGGCTGCGATCGCATTATCCCTACTATCTCTAATTTTTGGTCATTCTGTACCAGAAGTAGAAACTCAAATGCTTTCTAGTCCCCCTGAAAGTGCTGAACCTTTTTGGACGGTATTTGCCGTATTTTTTCCAGCGGTGACAGGGATTATGGCAGGAGTCAATATGTCAGGGGATTTAAAAGACCCAATTAAATCGATTCCTAGAGGAACACTGGCAGCAGTAGGGACAGGCTATGCAATTTATATGATATTGCCCATAATTCTTGTATTTAGGGCGGATAACTTAAATTTAATTGAAAATCCCTTGATTATGCAGCAAATATCCCTATGGGGTCCTGCTATTCTGTTGGGAGTTTGGGGAGCAACTCTTAGTAGTGCTATTGGTAGTATTTTAGGTGCACCTAGGGTTTTACAAGCTTTAGTAAGGGATGGGGTCTTACCGCGTTTATTTAATCCTTTGGGTGCTGGTTATGGCAAAGAAGATGAGCCTCGTAATGGCACAATCGTAACTTTGGGATTTGCGATCGCTGCTGTCTGTGTGGGGGACTTAAATTTAATTGCACCTATATTAAGTATGTTTTTCTTAACTACTTATTTAGTGTTAAATGTTGCTGCTGGCATCGAAGGCTTTTTAGAAAGTCCCTCTTTTCGTCCTACTTTTAAAGTTCATTGGTCATTATCCCTTCTTGGTGCTATCGGCTGTTTAGGGGTAATGTTTTTGATCGATGCAGTTTCTACCGTTCTGGCTGCGGTGATAGTTTCTCTGATTTATATTTGGCTGCAAAGACGGGAACTGCAAACTACCTGGGGAGATACTAGGCGCGGAATTTGGATGGCATTAATTGCTATGGGTATTTTCCAGATGGAAGAAGAAGATGATACCAAAAATTGGCGACCTCATATTCTGGTACTTTCTGGTGCACCCCAAAAACGTTGGTCTTTAATTGAACTAGCGGACTCCTTCAGTCATAATCGTAGCTTAATGACCGTTTCTAGCGTCTTACCCAGTGGTTCTAGAGATTTGGGTCAACAAATCAAATTAGAAAAGACAATTCGGGAATATCTTAAAAAACGAGGAATTAGAGCTTTAGTACGAGTCATTACCGCCAATGATCCTTTTGACGGAGCAATGAGACTAGTAGAAACCTATGGGTTAGGTCCTCTGGTTCCTAATACTATTTTGTTGGGAGACAGTGAAGAACCCTCCCGCAGAGAACAATTCTGTAAAGCGATCGCACAAATTCATAATAGTAAACGCAATGTGGTGATCTTCCATGAAAATACCAAACAGAATTTTGGTGGTCGTCGTCGTATTGATGTGTGGTGGGGTGGTATTCAAGCCAATGGAAGCTTGATGCTCTTGTTAGCCTATTTATTGCGTACTGATATTAATTGGCGCAATGCTCGCATCTATCTCAAATTAGTAGTACCTGATGAGGCAGCAGCAGCAGCAGCAAAAGATAATTTGCAAGAGTATATTGAGAAACTCCGTATTAATCATGTGACCCCTCAAGTTTTGCTTTCCCAAGGTCGTCCTTTTGGAGAGATTTTGCGCCAATATTCCCGTAACGCGGATTTAGTATTTTTAGGAATGGCAACCCCCAGAGAAAACTACATGGAATACTATGAAAGTCTTCAAGCTAAAGTGATAGATTTACCCTCTACGATCTTCGTTTTAGCTGCTCCCGACTTTGCTATTGGAGAAGTATTAACCGAAGACTAAATCAATTTAGCTCTAAAATACTTCTGTTGAGTTATAGTCTAAAAAAAAGCGATCGCAATATGGCTAAAAAATATTTATATGGGTTATTAATTTGTTTAACCATATGTCTAGCTGCTTTACCAACAGTTTTTAGTGCTAATGAAAATGTATGTAGTTACGATCCAAAAGTTTATCAAGGTTTAAAATTAGCCCAATTATCTCAAGCATTAGAGAATACTGGAATCATTGGTAGAATTCATGGTGCTGCACCAGAATCTCAAATGTTTGTCCTGGCTGTACGGGAGCCTAATAATTTTTTTAGCAGTCGCGAATTTTCCTTGTTAGCCAATAATTCAGCTACTCTGAACCAATTTAAAACACTCAATCGTCATGATAGGGTCTGTATTCAAGGCAACATAATTCCTAATCGTAGTCCACAACAACATATTGCAGTAGATTCAATTCAAGTAGTAGAAAAATGGTCACAATCAAAAGGTTTTGCACCTTATAAAAGAAAAACGGATTTTCCTGAAGAATTAAGAAAGCAAACTAGCTTGATCGGGAAAGTTCATGCTATCGGTGCAGAGGGCAAAATTTTAGTAGTAGAGTACCAAGATGGGGTAATTCCTATTTATGTAACCAGTACTAAATATAGTCAAAATCTTTATCGGGGAGATATTATTGAGCTTTCCTATCAAATTCAAATCCGACCCCAACAACCTATTCATTTAAAATTAGATACGACACAACCAGAACCAATAAAAGTTTTAGATGCAATTGCCTCATGGCATAATCAGGAAAATACTCTCACTGGTAAGCTAGTAAAATTCCCCAAAAGTCCTCAACTCAAGTTTGATATCTATGCCATGGAAGTAGATACTCAAGGAATCAAACGTTATTTTACCTTAGTTAATTTTGAAAGCAATAGTGAATTCCAAAAGATTCGTCATAAATTAGCCAAAATTTGGGATGATAATGCCTCAACAGCAGTCTCTGGTAGAAATATGTTGATTAATCCTGAAGTGACTATCCAGGCTCAAGGCATAACTAATATCATATCCCCCAAACAAGCTAACCCTCAGATTTTATTGAATAGTGCAGAGGAAGTTAGACAATGAAGTTAGCTAGATTCGATAAATTTAATACTCTACAGGTGGTGGGACAAGACGTAACTTACAAATGGTATCATCGATCATCTTCAGAGTGGCAAATTCTTGTTGAGGTAGGGGATAAGTTTTACTGACTTCTGGGTTATTTTCCAAAAAAGCAAACGCTTGGCGAAATTCTTGTGGTTGAGCCGAAATAGGAGCGTCAAAATGACAGGGAATGATCTGGTTAAAATCCCACTGGGCTATTTTATCCGCCCACATTAAAGTAGCTTTGGGAGCGCGATTTAGGATCAGAGTTTGGAGAATTGGTGCCACAAATAAACGACCATTTCCCCGTAGAGAATTAAAACACTGTTGCCAATTATCTTGCCACTGGAAAGGATATAAACCAAAATACCCCTGTTTACTGCGATCGCTGGCACGAAAAGCATCCCGAAATACCCCCAACCACTGAGGAATCCCCAACACACTAGGCTGAAAATACATAGCAAACAGAGCAATTCTTTGCCATCCTTTACGACGAGACTCATAGTTATCGTTCATAGGATCCCAAGCCTGATCCCTAGAGTGAAATAGTAGAGGATAAGGATCGACTAAATTAATTTGTGGTGGATTTTCAGGAATAGAAACAATAGTATCAGTAACTAGTAGGATACGCGATCGCTTGTCATAAAAAGCAACTTCCGAAAAGCAACCCAACTTTAAATCAATAGTATCTAGAATTGCATAGTCAAATTGATCGGCAAAAGGAGTTTTACTACTATCAGCAGGTAAAATATGAGTCCGTTTTCTTGGTAGTCCGAGCCAACTTAAAGGCAGATTGATCGGAAAACTCCATTGATCTGGTGCGACAAATACTTGAGCTTGAGGACACTTTCGGGCAAAAGGTGCCACAAATACTTTATGCTCCACTCCCGAAATAGTAGGAAGAATAATATATTTAACATCTCCATGCTCTGCTACCAACTCTTGTAACAATCTCATACATTCAATAGTAGGAGCAACAGGAGCATAAACTAATAATCCTCCTTCCTCCAATTTCACCACGGTCATACGGATTGGCACAACAACATAAAAAATGCCTTGAAGTTGCTCAAAAGTCCAGACTGAGTTTTTAATTACTTCTCGACGAATAGTTCGTCTCTGACCATAAGGATAGATTGGAACAATCGACCAATATGACCAAGAAAAATCTCTAGAACTAGACTGATTAACCATTACAGATTTGTTAAGTTGATATTTAATAGCATTAAAAATAATAGTCTATATCCAGGATATATTTGCCATTATTGCTCTAGCTCCAACAAGTAGTCATTTATCCTTGTAAATAGCTCTACATTTTGGCTCTGATCGTAAAAGTGTAATTACTCCCAGGCTCTAGCTGATAATCACAACTTTCTAAAAAACGACCTAAAGGCTCGTGAATCAGAGCTTTACCTAAACAGGGTTGAATCAATAGCTGCCTATAACGAAAAAGCCACTGAAACTGCCAAGTATATTCTGCTGCTCGCACTTCTCCCTTAATATTGCCCAATTGCCAACACTGTTGAGTGATTGAAACGTGTGCAATTGTTTCTGGTTTATCATGAGCCATTATGATTCCAGTACATCTCCTATTGATACTAAATCTGATTTTAACTTTCAAAAGGAATTGAGCAAAATAAAAGGAGTCTGAATCAGACTCCTTTTTATTGATGATTTCAAATATTCAATCGATTGTTAGGGAAAAAACTGGACTACCGTTGATTGTTAAGCAGAAGCATCCAAATTTAATTCGCAAGTAAGAGGACAAAAAGCATAGACAGGAGCTTTAACAGGATTTTCTTCACCATGTAACCAGCTAAGCCAACTTACTTCTTCTGGATGAATTCCTTTAGCTGTAAGAATAGCTGCTCCCAGGATAACTATTAAAACATTAATTCCAATAATACTTCCTGCTACCAATAAAACTGCACTAGAAGGTAAAACTGTTTGTAAAACAACTGTTGCGAGAATACCTACTGTGACCAATAGAAATCCTACAGGAAAACCAACCACTAAAAGGCAAACTGTCAAAGTAAAACTCCACAATAAAAAACTTTTGCTTAAACCTAAATAACTATTTCTGTGTAATGTATTATTTTGAATTGACTGCATCTCAAACTGCTCCAGGTGGATAATTAACGACAACAACAACTTAAATCAACGGTAATTAAAGATATTTTCGAGTTCATTAGACTCTACTTAATCTTTACCTTATAGAAATCAGTATAAAGAATTCTGGTTAATAAATTTTTTTTCGTCAACATTTTTTTACAATTAACTCTCATTCTTATTGATTGCTGGAATAAGCTAAATAGCGATCCCCAAGGGTTTTTGACCATAGAAAAGCTATATTTAGCAAAATCTGAGGTTTTTTTTTATTTCTTAGTATTGTCAAAATAGATACTTTTAATCAATCAACTAGGTGTAAATACCTAGGTATTTTATAGTGTATTTTTCTAGAACTAAGATATTAACAATAAGCCAATACTATAATCTTGATCGGAACACTGTGGTCAAATAGTTAGCTTTGTTACTAATTGCTGTCTGATAAATTCTAAGGTTTCAAGGAATATTTAACTAATTCAAGAAATTCTAGATTTGCCATTACTCATTATAAAAATTACAGTTAGTTTTATTGGTGCATAATTACTGGCTGAAAAACTCCTAAGTAATTATAACTAGCCATAAATTTCGTAATTAATTATATCGAGTATGGCAGAAACTTTGGATAGAAACCTCAGTATGACAAAAACTCTTAATAATTATGTTCGAGCCCAGTTGCTTTTGGGAACAATAAGAGAAATAAAACTTCAAAAAAAATACAATAATGAATCAAGGACTTTCTCCTTTACCACCACCACCACCACCAAAGAATTTAGAAAAAAAGAAAGGAAAAGCACAAGCAAACATACAAGATTCTCGCGCCATTGATACCAGAAAAAAGGCTAATCGTCCAAAACCATCTCCTGGTCAACCTACTTTAGAATATATTATTAAAAATGCCTATGAAGCAGGGTTCTCTGATATTCACTTGGGAGTAGGAGTTGTTCCGAGAATGCGCGATCGCGGTGAAATGGCTTTAACCGACTATCCCAAAACCGACCACAACACCTTTATGAGTTGGTTACATGAAATTCTATCAGAGCAAGACATCCAGAAATTTCTCACAGAATTAGAGTTTGATGGTGCGACTCAATATGATTTTGCCAGGGTTAGGATTAATGTTTTTGATACTTTAACGGGACCCGCATTGGTGATGCGATTGATTCCCTTAAAAATCTTAACTATGGATCAATTGGGACTCCCCCCAGTTTTTCGGGATATTTCCGATGTTCATAAAGGATTAATCTTGGTCACAGGTCCTACTGGGTCGGGTAAATCTACCACTATGGCTGCTATGGTAGACTATATCAACACAGAACACGCTAAACACATTATTACCATTGAAGACCCCATTGAATTTGTTCATCAAAGTCGTCGTTCTTTGATTAAACAAAGGGAAGTTGGAATTAATACTCGTAAGTTTGATAATGCTCTCAAAGCAGCATTACGGGAAGATCCAGACATTATTCTCGTCGGGGAAATGCGCGATCGCGAAACCGTAAATACTGCCCTCAAAGCAGCTCAAACTGGTCACCTAGTAATGGGAACATTACACACCAATAGTGCGATTAAAACCATTGAAAGGATTTTGACTCTTTATACTGCTGAAGAGCAAGATGCGATGCGAGTGGCAATTTCTGAATCTTTAGTTGCAGTAATTTCCCAGGGCTTATGTCGTACAACAGACGGAAAAAGAGCTGCTTATCATGATATTTTAGTTAACACCGAAACTGTCAAAGATTACATCAAAGGCTCTAAATACGAAGAAATTCATCAAATCATGCAAGACGGTAGTTACGACGGTATGATTACCACGAATCAAGCCTTATTTGCCCTTTATGAAGAAGGAAGAATCACGGAAGAAATTGCCCTAGAGCGTTCTCCGACTCCTAATGAAATGGCAATGATGTTGCGTGGCAGATTTTAATCTATAATTCTTAAGTCAATTGACTCAACGCCAATCCTCTTTGCCTCAAATCTTTAAAGGCATTGCTCTATTTACCCCAGGGGGGGATGTAGTATATACCATAGACCCCAATAAACAAGACCGATGGCATCTTCATCTATGTCTTTGCCTACAGGAAGTTTTAGGGTTACCCGAACCCCCCCATTTTTTAGTTCCAGCTTATACCGCCACCGTAGATCGTTGGTTAAATCCTCGTACAGGAAATATTGAAGTTGCAGCGGAACTATATCCTGCTGTAAAACCATACCTTCCCCTACTACAAGTATTATTTGATACCCAAAGCCCTTGGCAAGTGGCATCTTGGCAAGAAGAACATTGTAACCCTGCGGTTTTAGAAACCTATCGTCCTCAATTTTCGGCTCTATGGGAAGAAAATGATTTAATCATTAAGCTAGATCCTCAAAAGCCCATAGTTAAGATAGCTCGCGGTATTAATCTTAAACCAACCATAGAGCTAACCCCATCTCAATCTACTTCTTCCCAAGATGGTTATATCTTAAGGCTATTTATTTCTGGTGATAGTCTTAAAATAGAAAAGACTTTGGATAGTATTCATCAAGCCCTCGAACAAGGACTAGTTAGTCCCTATACTCTAAAAATAATTGACATCACTAAAAATCCCGAACAGGCGGAAATTCACCAAATATCGGCTACACCGACTTTGGTACGAATTTTTCCTGAACCAGTAAAAAGGATTGTTGGGAATTTAGATAATCCTGAAAAAGTTTTACAGGTTATATCTAGATGACATTTTTCCACCGTAAACCAAAGATTATCAGGTTGGACATATAATCATCTAGACGTCCCAAAAGTTGAACTTAAAAACAAGATAAATGAGTGGAACCATTATAGCTACAATCGCCTATGGGCTTTTAGCCTGTTTTGGTGG